>JAZBPM010000067.1:0-4605 GCA_036351615.1 Desulfofustis sp. | reverse complement strand
CGCTCCCGAGAATTGGATATTTGAGCTGTCCGGCATCAAGCAGGAACGCTTCTAAGCGCCGGCAGCCGACGGCATCGCCACCATCAACCAGCAGCAACCAGCAACCAGCAACCAGGGACCAGTTACAGCACCCCGTGTTCATGCAGTATCCGCACACCGATGATCAGGAGCACCACCCCGCCGAACAGCTCCGCGTATCGTGCTACGGGCAATCGCCTTCCGAAATATCCGCCGATCTGAATCCCGACGGCGGTGAATACGCCGGCGACGAGGCCGATCACCAGGGTAGGGACCCAGACCGGCACCCTGAGCATTGCCAGGCTGAGGCCGACCGCCAGCGCGTCGATACTCGTGGCCACGGACAGAACCACGAGCGACCACCCTTTTGTCGGCTCTGTGCACTTGACCTGTTCCGGCTCGTTGCGGAGAGCCCCAAGAATCATTCGGCCGCCGATAAACCCGAGCAGAACGAAGGCGACCCAATGGTCGAAGGCGGAGATGAACCCTTCGACCGTGCGGCCGGCCCCCCAGCCGACGACCGGCATCATGGCCTGAAAAAGCCCGAAATGCCAGGCCAGGCGAAACGTCTGCCGGGCGGATACCTGGCACAGCGTCACGCCGGCGGCGATGGATACCGCGAACGCGTCCATGGCGAGCGCCACGGCGATAGCGATGATTTCAACAGGTGACATTTACAGGTTCCTTGGTTCAAGGTTCCCGGTTCAAGGTTCAAGGTTGCGGCCAGATGTCAACCCATGAACCAGGATCGAAATCGAAATCGAAATCCGGTGATCCGTTCCCCGCTACCGGTTCCCCCTTCCCAGCTTCTTTGAGCGTTCGCCCCATCGCCTATAGCCCATCGCCCATCGCCTGAACCCCGTTCCCCGTTGAGCTCCATCCGCCATCCTTCGAATTTCACAGACGATATGGGTTCAAGGTTCCCGGTTCAAGGTTCAAGGTTGCTGACCACCGACATCCGACCTCTGACCTCCGGCACGGCAACCCGTTCCCCGTTGAGTTCCATCGGCTGCCTACGCAGCATCTCCGGTAACCCCGGCGTGCCGGCCGGCAATCACTTCGTACAGAAGATCCATGCACTCCGTTTTCGGCATTTCCGGATAGGCAAACAGGGCGAATTCCCCGTCCCTTAATCGGAGGACGATATCCTGCAGGAACCCCCGTTCCACTCCTCTGAGGTTGGAAAAGGAGATTTCCTGAAGCAAGCCGGTTTTCCCAACCACGATCCTTTCCCTTGTGACCACCACGAAAAGGCGCGCCGGGTTTACAACCGTCCTGGTGAAACAGACGGCCAGTATGGTTTCGGCAACGAAGTCCAGGCCGGTCCGCTCTGCAATTCTGTTTCTGACCGCCTCCGGAAGCTCTCCGGCCTCCCGCGTGAAGAACCAGGAATGCCCCATGATGCTTTTGAATCTGTCCATTGGGTTCCCCGTTCCCCATTTCCCGTTCCCGGTTCCCCGTTGAGCTCCAACCATAGACCACCAGGGCGGAAAGCAGAAAGATTCTTCCACACAGAGATAACCAAGGAAACAAAGAAAGCCCCTTCGCTATCTTCGTTTCCTCTGTGTGGGAAAAAGCAGTTATCGCTTGAGCACCCGGGGCCCGAACGGGCAACGGGCAAACGGGAAACCCCTACGGCATCTCCATCAGCTCGATGAGCTGCTCGCGGTTGAAGACCTTGAGCAGCCCCGGGTCGTCTTCGCGAACCACATGTTCCAGCAGGCTGCGCTTGCGTTCGATGATGGCGGAGATCTTCTCTTCGAGGGTCCCTTCGGTGACCAGCTTGAAAACCTGAACCCCGCGGCGCTGCCCGATGCGGTGCACGCGGTCCGTGGCCTGGTCCTCCCTGGCGGCATTCCACCACCGGTCGTAGTGAATGACCACCGAGGCGGCCACCAGGTCGATGCCCACGCCGCCCGCCTTGAGGCTGCCGACAAAAACCCGGCAGCCGGGGTCCTCGTTGAAGCGCGAAATCAACGCGCCGCGATTCCGGCTTTTGCCGGTCAAGATCGCGTGCCCGATTTTCCGGCCGGACAGGTGCTGTTCGATGATCCGGATCATCTCCACGTACTGGCTGTAAACCACCACCTTCTGCCCGCTGTCCAGGGCTTCCGTCAGCAGCTCCGTGAACAGGTCCCATTTCCCGGATTCCCACCGTTCGTATTGCTCCGGCTTTTTCTCGACCAGTGCCGGGTGGTTGCAGATCTGTTTCAGAAGGGTCAGGAGGGCGAAGATGTGCATGTAAGGAATTTTCGACGCGGGATCCTGCAGGTCGGGCATGATTCTGGACCGCCGCGTTTCAACGGCTTCCCGGTAGAGCCGCACCTGATCCGGGCTGAGGCGGCAGAAACGGATGTCTTCTATTTTTTGGGGGAGTTCGCTCAGCACCGTCTGCTTCATCCGCCGGAGGGTGAAAGTGGAGATCAGGCGCCTCAACAGCCGCGAACGCGAAGGAGACCGGCTCTCCGCATCCACCTCGCCGTAGCGGCGGGCAAAATCGGCGCCGGTGCCGAGGTAGCCCGGCACGACCATGTCCATGAGCGCCTTCAGTTCGCTGACCGTATTCTCGATCGGGGTGCCGGTGAGGCCGACCGTCATGTCCGCCTGAAGGCTTCTTGCGGCCTGGTAGGTCAGGGTGCCGGCGTTTTTGATCTGCTGGATTTCATCGAACACGATCAGGGCAAACCGGCGCTGCGACAGCGCTTCGGCGTCCCGCAGCACGATCCCGTAGGAGGTGACAATGACGGCGTGACCCCTTTCAGCCTCCTCGAAGCACCGATCCTGCCCGTGATAGGTGACCGCCGGTACGGTGGGGATGTGCTGGCGAAGCTTCTTTTCCCAGTGGCTGATCACCGTGGCCGGGCAGACCACCAGAAACGGCTGATGCCCCCTGTGGTGCAGGCACAGCATCAGGGCCATTATCTGGTGGGTCTTGCCCAGGCCCATGTCGTCGCACAGCAGGCCGCCGAATCCGTTTTCGTACAGGAACCACAGCCATTGGACGCCTGCCGCCTGGTATGGGCGCAGCGGCGAGCGCATCTGCCCCAGGTCCGGCAGGGGGGCGGAAGGCTGCAGGGCCAGAAGCCGGCGCAGAACGGCGGCCGTTTCAGGGTCCCCGGCAACGGACGCCTCTTTTCCGGCGATCGACTGCAAGCGGAAAAGATCCATCCGGCGGACACGAAACAACCCTTCCTCCGCTTCGCCGGCTTTTTCGAGGCCGGCGAGTTGATAGAGTTCTTTCATGCTGTCCGACTGCATGTCGACCCAGCCGTCCGCCACGCCGATCAGAGACGGGCCCTTCTGGCGGGATTGCAGGATCTCGGCCAGGGAAACATCCGCGCTGCCGAAGCCGTAGCTGACAGACAACCAGAGCCAGTCCCTGTCCATGGCTCTGGGAAGAAAGGTGATCCGCTCGGGAGCCGAAAAGATTCTGAGGTCTTTTATCGCCTCGTCGACGATGTGATGACCGTGGCGCAATATCGCCTCGTTTTTCTGGAGAAACGCGGGGACATCGCCCTTTTTGATCACGGTTCCCCCGAGACGCCCGTAGGCTTTGAAAAAGGCGTCCGGCGGATGGATCGGGGCGATGCTTTTCGTGCCGGGAAGGTGCACCAGGTTGCCGAGCTTGAACGTTTCAAACTGTTCCCACGTCAAGTGGCACATCCGGCCATCCTCGCCTCGATACCGGTACAACGGAAACAACCGGAAGGCGCCGGTTTTCCATCGGGTGATCTCGAGCACCGGTACTACAGGGTCGGGTGACAGCACATACCGCTGCCGGGTGTATGCCCGGACGTCCTCATCCTTCAGCAGGCGGTCGACGGCATCGCCGGGGACGGCTATCTGCAGCAGCGGGTCCTCACGGCCGGTGTGAACCGTCAGCCAGAACTGCCCGGTTTCCTCGTCGATGTCGTGCCCGGTTGCGCCGGGTGCGGACCCGATTTCCGAAAAAGCGTGGTAGGCAATCCGAAACCAGACCGAGTCTTCGAATGCCTGCCGCCGGGTCTTCATCCCGACCGAGCTCAATTTGCGTTCGCTTTCCGTCAGCGTGATCCGCCTGAGCTGATCCTGCACCCTGTACCGGCTCGGCCCCGGCCGGCCGTTCATCTCCGTTAAGCGGTCCACGAATCGTGTCCGGTCCGTCCCCGTCGACACATAGCGAACGACCGGTCGCTGCCTGCCGTCCGTAAACAGGAGCGGGCTGCCGTCGTCGGGTGTTTCGGCAGGTTGTACGGCCCCAACGGGTGTCGTGTCGCTGTCGGCTATCAAACGGGCCAGACGGTACATCAGGCTCAGCCTGAACACGTCATCCGGCTGGTCCGCGTGGAACTGTTTGCGGTAATCGACGAGGGCCTGGCCGAGCGTGATGATGTGACGGCAGGTTTTACCCTTATACGTGCTGCAGGAACACCCGCGGTAAGCGAGTGTCGGAGTGCCGGGCAGCACCATGATCGCCACACCGGCAGCGAAATCGTCCGCTGCCGGCATCAAGGCAACCGCGTGGCGATAAAACTCGAGCCGCGCGAAGACCGGCTCGGCCGTCGCCCCGCCGGCGGGTGCCCGACGGGGCTGCGCCGGCTTCGGCTT
>JAZBPM010000066.1:0-7670 GCA_036351615.1 Desulfofustis sp. | reverse complement strand
GTGCGGAAAAGCGCCCGACATGATGGGTGAGGAACAACTCTTTCATAAACGAAAAACCGCCCGGGTGAACCAGGCCGAGGGAGAGGTACCAGGAAAAGCCGACCAGTGCCAGAATCAGCGTGCCGGGCAGCAACCAGGTTTTCTGAAAGAGCAGGCCGGGGCGTCCGATTGAGATCAGGTAGATCAGTGCGGTGGCCACTGGGAAAACCGCGCCGATTGCCCCTTTGCTGAGCATTGCCAGGGCTGCGGCCAGACAGCCGAGGGAGAACAGGACGGCGCCCCCCTGTTGCCGCAGAGCCCGTTCCACGCCATGCCAGGAGACGACCAGGGACAGGGTCAGAAAAAGGGTCAACGCCATATCGGTCATCGCTATCCGGGACAGATAGGTAAAAATGATCGAACTGCCGAGCACGAGCGCAGCTTGCAAGGCGACGCGTTCGCCCAGCGGGCCGCGGGCACCGAAATAGAGGGTCAGCACGGTCAGCAGCCCGCAGCAGGCGTTGAAGAATCGCGCCCCGAAAGCGGAGACGCCGAATGTCTCGTAACCGAGCATCTGCAGCCAATAGAGCAGCGGTGGCTTTTCGAAGAAGTCTTCATCGTTGAGCGTCGGTTGCAGCAGCTCACCGGCCAGATACATCTCCCGTGAGACCTCGGCGTAAACGCCTTCGTCATAGTCGATAACCACCGGTCCGCCGAGGCCGGCGAAGAAAAAGACCGAAAAAACGATGATGAGAACAATGGGATTCATAACGCGGCTGAGGAGCTGCATGGTCAGGGCCTCTGGAGGTGCTGTCGATAGTGGCGGTGGATGCGCCATAACTCGAACGGGATTTTCGGCAAATACGCCGGGGAGATTTTTGACGTACCGATATCGGTCCAGTGGGTCAGCGGGTATTCGTAAATGATGCGGGCTGCCTGGTGGCGGCCGACCAGCCCGATGGTCCGGGCAAACAATTCGACATCGAACAGCCAGCGCGACAGAAACGATTCGGCGAAGATCTGTTCGGCCAGATCCCGGGCGAACACCTTGGCGCCGCACTGGCTGTCGTAGACAGGCAGGCCGAGCAATGCGCTGATGGAAGTGGCGATGATCCGCCCGGGATAATGGCGATACCAGTGACGGTGGATAGCGGCGCCAAGTCGCTGCACGCGGGCTCCGCAGACCATTTTGACGGCCGGATCGGCGGCCATCACACCGGTCAGGCCGGCGATAGCCGGCAACGGTGTAGCCAGATCGGCATCCCAGAAACCGAGCTGTTCGACCGGGTGCCGCAGACCCTGCAGAACGCCCTGTCTGATCGCTTCCGCCTTGCCGTGGTTGTGCGGCATGGTCAGGATGAAGACGCGATTGCCCGCGCCGGATTCAATGCTCTGCAGCTTCTCCAGGGTCCGGTCGGTGGAGCCGTCGTCGACAAAGAGGAACAGGGTTTCGCTGTTTTCGGCCAGGTATGAGCGAAACACGTCGGGGTGCAACCGCTGTTCCTCGTTATAGCAGGGGACCACGATGAGGATCAAAAAAGCTTCTCCTGATTTGCAAAAGGGGCGCCGACCGGAAGGATGACAAACGGGCGTGTCTGTCAGACATTATCGGAATCGGCTGGGAAGCGCAACTATTTCACCAGAAAACCGGCACGTTTGGGCGATTGGTCGTGCCGGAAAAGTGTTGCATTGTAGGATCTAATACGGTACGTGGATAGGCAGCAATCCCACGGAGACGGCAACAATGATGATTTCCTCGTCCGCCCGCAGCAGGCGCGTTCCCCACCACACTATTCTGTTGGCAGCCATCATCCTCTTCGCTGCCGCGGCGATGACGGCGCTGGTTCCTTTTGAGATCCCGCTTACCAGGTTTGTCTCGGCCCATCGGGCCAACTGGTTTGTCGAGTTGATGGGGGATTCGCTGTTTGAGCTTGAACAGCCCGGCGGCGGCGACCTGGTCGTAATTTTCCTGATCGTATCCGTGCTGCTCTATATCGGCTCCTCCCTGGTTGATAGCGATTGCTCCCGCTTGCCGGTGATCCCTCGACTGCAGCGGGCACTGCTGGTCCGGCCGATGATCTGTGACGCGTTGCGCCGGCATCGTTTGCGGCTCGAATTCCTGCTTGTCTCTTCGTTCTGTTGCTCGATCCTGATGGTCAAGACCCTGAAGTGGATCATGGCCCGGCCCCGGCCGAAACGGATCCTGTTCGGCGGGGAACCGTTCAGCAACTGGTATGAGTTTGGACCGTATTTCCTCGATCACGGACTCTATCGCGCCAGTTTTCCAAGCGGCCACGCGGCGCTGGCGATCACGCTGATCGGCCTGGCCTATGTCGTTATTTACAGCGGGTCGTGGTACAGGAGGCCGGCGCGAGGCTCCCTGCTGCTATTGTCGATACTAGTCTTTGCCGCAGCCATGGCCACGGCCCGGATCATGAGTATCGCCCACTGGCCCACCGATGTAGCCTTTTCGCTGTTCGGCGGTTGGCTGCTGATCCATTGCCTGTTTTTTTACGGTCTGCGGGTCGCTTCTCTACAAGGCGATTCGTATCGCTATCGGGGGCAGACAGATATTCCACCTGCCTGGCGAGCGTTTCGTCTCTGCTGGTATCTCAGCCTGCTGTGCCTGGCCTTCGTGATGGTGGTGCTTGGCCTGCGCCATTTCTTCTTTGATCACTGGCCCTGGCTGATACTGTTCAGCTTCGTCGCCGTTCCGCTGTTTGCTCATGCCTGGCGCAGGGTATGTCGGGAAGGGTTGTTCTGCCATGCCCGATAAGCGGTTGAACCGATTGGTTGCCGGAACGGTGCGGGCCGGTCAGCGCGATGGGGCGAGCAGGTTGATCGGCAACCGCGACTGCGGGTCGATCCCGGCGCTGCGGCAATAACGCCGATTCAACTCGGCCAGGCGGCTGTTGAAACGATCGAGAAAGAGCAGGTCTTCGTGGACGAGTTGGTAATCGTCGGCGAAATTGAGTGGACAGGCGGACACTTCGATCTTGCCTGCAGTCTCATCTATATAGGCGTTCGGCAGCCCTTGTGTCCGGCAGATGATCGGCCGCTGTTCGTAGACCAGACAGCGTTCGTCACGCAGCAGGCGACAGCGATCGTCACCGACCTTTGCCTGGATGGCTTCCCTGTCGGACATGGCCCGGCGGAGCAGCGCCGCCTCCAGCGGCAGGACGCGAAAGGCGGTGCAACAGGACGTGCAGCCGGGCCGGCAGTGGAGCCGATTAACGAATCGTTTGTCGATCAACTGGCTGACGGCCAAATCGATTTCGGCGACCAATTGCCGGTAGTCGGAGCACAAGGATTGGTCGGGCTGGGGAAGCGGATCACGTGACATATCTGGTACCGATATTCGGATTTTCTTTTATACTGAGCCTTTTGCAAGACTTAGATTTTCTTTCAAAATCAAGGCATGCGAAAAATTTTACCGCAGGCATATACATGATATTCCGAGGATAAAATTTTGAGCATAACGCAGAGTTTGGACGAAAAGATTGTTTTGCAAATGGCTCTGCTGCCTTGCCCGTTGATTGTAGCAGTTTTTCCCCTTGCTTCAAATCGAGTTCGTGCCGACGGCCATTGTTTTCTCGCCGAACATGGCGGCGTGTTTATTCCAACCGGTGTTGCAGACGGAGCAACGGGATGATACATCGATTCCAGGTTGCGGCGACCGAGCCACACTGTCGCCTCGACATCTTCCTGCACGAGCGGTTGCCGGAGATGTCGCGCGGGGCGATTCGCGGGGTGATTGATCTCGGCGGGGTACATGTCGACGGGAGGCGGGTGCGCAAAAACGGTCTTCAGCTTGCACCCGGGCAGGAGATTGAGATGCACCTGGATCGGGGTGATCGCGAACCGTTTCGCCTGTCTCCGGCGACCATTGTTTATCAGGACGCCGATTTGCTGGCCGTCAATAAACCAGCCGGGATCGATACGCAACCGACACCGGCCCGCTACAAGGGCACCATGTATGAGGCGGTGCAGGTCTGGCTTGGCCGGGACCGGAGCTTCGGGCGAAAGCTGGAGATCGGTATGGTCCAGCGCCTCGACCGCGATACCAGCGGCGTCATGGTCTTCTCGATCCACCCGCGCGCTCACGGACCGCTTGCCGACCAGTTCCGCAGTCGGCGAGTGCGTAAATTCTACCTGGCCCTTGTTGCCGGGGTCCCGGAGCCGGCGCAAGGGGAGTTTGTCAGTACCCTGGCGCGGGATCGCCGGCGCAACCGGGTCAGGTCGGTTGACGATGGCGGTCGACAGGCCCTGACCCGTTATCGCGTCCTGCAGAGCCGCGGATCGTCAAGCCTGATGCTGGTTGAATTGGTTACCGGCCGGATGCACCAGATCAGGGCCCATTTCTCCGAGGCCGGTTATCCGCTGCTTGGCGATGTTCGCTATGGCGGCCCGGCGGCCCTCGACGGTCGGGAATTTACTCGTCAGTGTTTGCACTCATGGGTGATCAGGCTCCACCATCCGCGCAGCGGCGTGGCCATGGATCTGACGGCGGCGGTGCCGTCCGATATGTGCTGGCCGGTCGTCGGCGCGACGGACCATGACCGGGAGAGTTTGTTCGATCTCAGTTTTTGAAACTGTGGATCGGTGCCGGAATCCTGCCGCCCCAGCCGATGAATCGGCTCGACTTGCCGACGTTTCTGACAGTCATGATCGGGCTGGCGCCGAACAGGCCGCCGAAACTGACCACCTCCCCGGCTTCCTTGCCGGGAACCGGGATAATACGGGCGGCGGTGGTCTTGTTGTTGACCATGCCGATGGCCATCTCGTCGGCGATGATGGCGGCGATGGTGTCGGCATCGACGGAGCCGGGGATGGCCACCATGTCGAGACCCACCGAACAGACGCACGTCATCGCTTCCAGTTTTTCCAGGCATAGCTCGTTCCTGCCGACCGCTTCGGCCAGCACGGCGTCTTCCATCACCGGGATAAACGCACCGCTCAGGCCGCCGACCGTTTTCGAAGCGAACAGGCCGCCCTTTTTGACCGCGTCATTAAGCATTGCCAGGATGGCGGTGGACCCCGGGGCGCCGATGGCGTCGACCCCGAGGATATGGAGGATCTCGCCGACGCTGTCGCCGATGGTCGGTGTTGGGGCGAGTGACAGGTCGACGACGCCAAAGGAGACGCCGAGGATTTCGGAAACCTGGCGTCCCACCAATTCGCCGCAGCGGGTGACGCGGAAGGTGGTCTGCTTGATCTCTTCGGCGATCTCATCGAGGCGCAGCCCCTGGCCGTTGCCGTTGCGGCTGTTGATCAACCGTTCCAGCGAGCGGGCGATGACACCGGGCCCGGAGACGCCGATGTTGAGGACCGTGTCGGCCTCTTCCACACCGTGGATGGCGCCGGCCATAAAGGGGTTGTCGCCGGGTTGATTGCAGAAGACCACGAATTTGGCGGCTCCGAACCCGCCCTGATGGCTGGTCCGGATGGCGATGTCCTTGACGGTCCGGCCAAGCAAGGCCAGCGCGTCCATGTTGATTCCCTTCTGCGACGAGGCGATATTGATCGAGGCGCAGACTTTTTCGGAGACGGCCAAAGCTTCCGGCAGGCAGAGGATGTATTCCCGGTCGGTCTTGGTCATACCTTTTTCGACCTGGGCCGAAAAGCCGCCGAGGATGTCGACGCCGACCGAGGTGGCGGCCCGGTCCAGGGCAACGGCCAGTTCGACGAAGCCGTCCCGGTCGAAGCCGGCGCCGACAAAGGCGATCGGCGTGATCGATATCCGCTTGTTGACCACCGGGATGCCGAGTCGCCGGGACACGAGGTTGCAGGTTTCCACGAAGCTGCCGGCCCGCTCCAAGATCCTTTCTTCGATGGCCCGACAGGTTTCGCGCGCCGTTGCCGCCCGGCAGTCGAGCAGGTTAATGCCCATGGTCACGGTGCGGACGTCGAGATTTTCCTTCTGGATCATCTCCACGGTCGCCAGGATCTGGTCGGAACGCAACATGGTTTAAACTCCCTGGTAGTGACGACAGATGCTGACGGCCGCCATGAACAATGGCATTTCCGCCCTATACCGTCGTGGTTTGGGGTTACGCATTTTTCAAGTCGGTCTAAAGAGGTATCTCGTTGGTTACCTTGAATAAGTCGTGGTGCTGCAGCATCACCTGCAGACCGCTCTGCGCTGCAAGTTCCTGCAGAGCCGCGCGAACATCGGCGATGGCGACGACCTTGCTCAGGTCGAGCTGCAGGATCATCGTATAAGTGTCGTCGGTCCTGGTGGTGGCCAGGTCGAGAATATTGATGTTGTGCCGGTAGCAAAGCGAACTGATGCCGTGCACCAACCCCTTCTTGTTCCGGCCCTGGGCGGTCATTACGTAGGTCTTGTCGGGCGTACCGGCCGGCGGACAGCCATCGGGAGCAGCGATGTCTCTGACGATGAAATCGTAGTTGGTCGGACTGTCGATCGCTTCGAGTCGGGACAGGAGCAGGGAGGCGGTGACATCGTCATCGAAGGTGGCGATCAGGACCATGGTCAGGTAGCCGCAGAGGATCGACTGATTCAACTCGGCGAGATCGCCACCGAGTTCATAGACGGCGCCGGTAATATCGGCGATGATACCCGGACGGTCTTCGGAGAGAACCGAGATGATGTAGTGGTTGCTCATAGGCTGATGCACCTCGGAACGTGGATGACGGGTGAGCGGATTGTGGCCTGGGGCCTTTGCATATACTCCAAACGAAAACGGAAGACACGCATTTTCTGTCGGTTGTTGGTGCCGGTCAGCCGAACGGGGGTGCCGGTTTCGGGCGGTGCACGGCAAAACGGCGTACACCCTCTGCCAGCGGGGCGACCTGCCGATAAACCTCCGCCAGGTCGAAGCTGAGGATCTGCCGATCATGCATGACCACGATGCCGTCGATGATGGTCGTGGTCACATCACTGCCGGCGGCTGCATAGACCAGCAGGTCGCCATTGTAGAACGGGGTCAGATGCGGACTGCGCTGATCGAGCAGGATCAGGTCGGCCGGTGCGCCGACGGCCACGGTGCCGACCTCCGCCAAACCGATGACCTGAGCCCCTTCCGTGGTACTACAGCGCAGCACTGCGGAGGCCGGCAGGGCGGTGGCGTCGAGCGGTCTTAGTTTCATGATCTTGGCCAGCAGGTCCATTTCCCGGAACATGTCCAGGCTGTTGTTCGACGCGCAGCCGTCGGTGCCGATACCGACCGAAATGCCGCGCCTGAGCAGATCGGGTATCCGGGCAATGCCTGCAGCCAGTTTGAGATTGCTGTGCGGGCAGGTGACCACGGCGGCGCCGCTGTCCGCCAGCAGGTCGAGATCGTAGTCGTCGAGCCAGACGGCGTGCACGCAGACGCAGTTCTCGTCGAGAATGCCAAGTTCGGCGAGGTGGCGGACCGGGGTTGAGCCCCGGGGGTCGATGATCAGTGCCTGCTCGGCCTGCGTTTCGGCCAGGTGGATGAAGAACCTGACACCTTGTCGATCGGCCAGTTCTTTGGCCCGGCGCAGGGTCTGTGGCGAACAGGTATAGGGAGCGTGGGCGAACACCGCCGGGGTGATGCGCGGCGAACGGCCCCGCCACTGATCGAGAAAGGCCGCCACCGTGGCAACGTTCTTGCTCGGGTCCGGCACGCTCGGCGCCGGAAAATCGACGATGCCATGGGCTACCACCGCCCGCATGCCGGCATCGTGCAAGGCGCGAGCAGCCTGGC
>JAZBPM010000065.1:0-2061 GCA_036351615.1 Desulfofustis sp. | reverse complement strand
TTATGGGCCGGGAGTACTCGCGCATCGAAGGCGAAGACCCGCGTGTCTCGGTGGCAATCTTTGAGCACTACCTGCCCACCGAAGCAGGCGGTCCTCTGCCGTCGGACAACATCGGCGCGTTTGTCTCGATTGCCGACAAGATCGATACGATCTGCGGCTGTTTCGGTGTCGGTTTGATCCCGACCGGTTCCGCAGATCCTTACGCGCTGCGCCGCAGCGCGATCGGCGTTTTGAATATCATTCTCGATCGTGGTTACCAGATCAGCATTCCGGAACTGGTTGAACAAAGCCTCGGCCTGCTCGAAGCGAAACTGACCAGGCCGCGAGCCGAAATCCAGGCGGAGGTGGTGGAATTCATCCGTTTGCGCCTGGCCAATATGCTGACTGGCCGCGATATTTCCACTGACGTGGTTGACGCTGTCCTGACTGCCCGGTTTGACCACCCCGGCGATGCCGTCGCGCGTGTCGAAGCGCTGGCCGCGCTTAAAGGTGCAGCGGATTTTGAGCCGCTGGCGGTTGCCTTCAAGCGGGTCGGCAACATCATCAAGGGTGGGGTCGACAACGCTGTCCAGGCCGAGCTCTTCGAAGCCGATTGCGAACGGGCGCTGGCCGACGCCATCGACTCGGCTCGCCAGGCGGTCGCTGACCAGGTTGAAAAAGGAGATTATGCCGCTGCGCTACAGACGATTGCCAGGCTGCGTGAACCGGTCGATGCCTTCTTCGACGGGGTCATGGTTATGGCCGAGGACGACAGGATAAAGGCCAACCGGCTTGCCCTGCTGACCCAGGTCGCTGCGCTGTTCGCCGACATTGCCGACTTCACACGGATCGCCGCTTAGGAAACTAAGCGGCGGTTTTATTTTGGCTGAAAAGTACCGGGCATTTTTTCCGGTGGACTATAAAATGCGAGTGAAAGGTGAAAGGTGAAAGGTGAAAGGTGAAAGGTGAAAGGTGAAAAATTGTTCGTATAATATGATCGATTTATCTCTTTTTACGTTTTACTTTTCACATTTAACCAGAAAGCACATCTCAACGGGGAGGAAGTAAAAATGGCAAAGTTTGTTTATTTCTTCGGCGACGGCGAGGCCGAGGGGCGCGGCGACATGAAGAACCTGCTGGGTGGCAAAGGCGCCAACCTGGCGGAAATGACCAGCATCGGTTTGCCGGTTCCGGCCGGTTTCACCATCAGTACGGAAGTCTGCACCGAGTTCTACAAGAATGATCGCAACTACCCGGCGGGCCTCGAAGAAGAGGTCAACCAACACCTGGCGAAAGTCGAACAGCTGATGGACAAGAAGTTCGGCGACTCGCAGAACCCGCTGCTGGTCTCCGTGCGTTCCGGTGCCCGGGCCTCGATGCCGGGAATGATGGATACGGTCCTCAACCTCGGCCTGAACGACGACACCGTCCAGGGCGTGATCGCCCAGAGCGGCGATCCCCGCTTTGCCTACGACTCCTACCGGCGATTCATCCAGATGTACTCCAACGTGGTTCTCGGTCTGGACGGTGATATCCTCGAGCAGATCCTTGAGCAGATGAAGCACAATCGCGGCGTCACCGAAGATACCGAGCTGACCGCCGACGATCTCAAGGAACTGGTCGGCCTGTTCCGGACCAAGGTCAAGGAGGAGCTCGGCCGGGATTTCCCGATGGGCCCGAAAGAGCAGCTATGGGGGGCGATCGGCGCGGTTTTCAGCTCATGGATGAACGCCCGGGCGATTACCTATCGCCGGCTCAACAATATTCCCGCCGAGTGGGGCACCGCGGTCAACGTGCAGTCGATGGTGTTCGGCAATATGGGCGATGATTGTGCCACCGGCGTTGCCTTTACCCGTGATCCTTCTACCGGTGAAGACTACTTTTACGGGGAGTATCTGGTCAATGCCCAGGGCGAAGACGTGGTTGCGGGTACCCGCACACCGCAGCCGATCAACAAGGCGAAGTACAAGCCGGGCGACCTGCCGGCGATGGAGGATGTGCTGCCTGACTGTTATGAGCAGCTCGCCAAGATCCGCGCAATCCTCGAAAAGCACTACAAGGACATGCAGGACATCGAGTTCA
>JAZBPM010000064.1:0-3371 GCA_036351615.1 Desulfofustis sp. | reverse complement strand
TGCTGATCGCCACGCCCGGTCGCTTGCTCGACCATTTCGAACGTGGCAAACTGTTGCTTACGGGCGTTCAGATCATGGTGGTCGATGAGGCAGACCGGATGCTCGACATGGGGTTTCTGCCCGACGTCAGGCGTATCCTGTCACAATTGCCGGATCGGGATAAGCGGCAGACCATGTTGTTTTCCGCGACCATCTCCGATGACGTCAGGCGCCTGGCCGACCGCTGGTGCCGCAACCCGGTCTCCCATGAGGCCGGAGAACAAAGTGTGTCCGTTGACAAGATCGCTCAGCGGGTCTATCTGACCACCGCCGAAGAGAAGTTCGGACTGCTGTATAACCTGATCAAGAGCTGTCCGGACGGACGGATCCTCATATTCGAAAACATGAAGAGCGATGCCGCCCGGCTTGCCGATCGGCTCGGCGATCACGGTATCGACAGTCTGCTGCTTACCGGCGACGTACCCCAGCCGAAGCGGCTCAGCCGGCTGGAGGCCTTCCGTTCCGGCAGCACCCGGGTGATGGTGGCAACGGATGTGGCCGGTCGGGGGATCCACGTCGATGACATCGTCTACGTCGTCAACCACACTCTGCCCGAGGAACCGGAGAACTATGTTCACCGGATAGGTCGAACCGGCCGGGCCGGGGCCAAAGGGGTGGCCGTCAGCTTTGCTTGTGAAAAAGGCTCGTTCGTCATTCCCGATATCGAGGAGTTTACCGGGCGGCCGCTGCCCTGCCTCGAACCGGAGGAGGACCTGCTGACCCCGGTGCCACCGCGAACGGCGGCACGCCAGCGACCGGCCAAGAGACGCCGGAAGCCGCGCCGGAAATCGACCGACCGGACGGGTGAGGGAAATCAACGGTGATTTGTGTTTAGTGTCCGGAACAAGGGCTTGTCGCTCCGCTGTTTTTGTGCTATAAAGTGAAATTCACTTGATCGGGCTGACCGTTGCATGGGTGAGCCCCTTCTCGTTTTTTGAGGCGTCTGCTCCGGCAGGCAAAGTGTTAACCCGAAAACCAGTACAGTTTCGACTGTACCGCGAGTTGAACCCATGACAGACGAATTTAACCAGGAAAATCAGGCGGGAAGTGAAGAGCTGAGTTTTGCCGAGCTCTTCGAGATGGAAGAGAACAATACGGTTGTTGAAGTCGGCAACGTCACCCAGGGAATGATTATCGGCGAAGATGATGAATGCTACCTCGTCGATGTCGGAGACAAGGCGGAGAGCTACATCCCGAAATCCGAGTTCCGCCACGACGATGTCGGTGAACTGAAAGTCGGCGACACGGTCGAGGTCTTTGTCGAACGCCGCAAGGACGAAGGGGGTCTACTCCTGTCCCGGGAAAAGGCGATCGCCATCAAAGTCTGGGAGGATATCGCCAAGATCCAGGAGGCCGACGGTACCATTCAGGGCCGGATCGACAGCCGGGTCAAAGGCGGTATGTCCGTTGACATCGGTGTGCCCGCTTTTCTTCCTTATTCGCAGATCGACCTGCGACCGGTCAAGGATCTCGATGCGCTGATCGGTCAGTCGTTTGATTTCAAGATCCTCAAATTCAATCGCAAACGCAATAACGTCGTTATTTCCCGGCGGGCCATCCTCGAGGAAGAACGCAACAAACTGCGCGAGGAAATGCGTTCCCGTTTGGAAGAGGGCCAAATCATCACCGGCTCGATCACCAATATCACCGATTACGGTCTGTTTATCGATATGGGCGGCATGGACGGCCTGTGCCATATCACCGACCTGAGCTGGGGGCGTGTGTCGCACCCGGCCAAACTCTACAAGGTCGGCCAGGAAGTCGATGTCAAGGTCCTTAAATACGATCGAACCAACGATCGCGTGTCCCTGGGCATCAAGCAATTGCGCGAGGATCCATGGGAGACGGTGACCGACCGCTATCCGGTCGGCGAAAAAGCGGCCGGCAAGGTTGTTTCGATCACCGATTACGGTGTCTTCGTCGAGCTCGAAGAAGGTGTCGAAGGCCTGATCCACGTATCTGAGATGACCTGGTCGAAGAAGCCGCGGCATCCCTCCAAAATGGTGACCGTCGGTGATCCGATCGAGGTCATGGTGCTCAATATCGAACCGGAGACCAAACGGATCTCGTTGGGCATGAAGCAATTGCAGCCCAATCCGTGGGATATGGTTATCGAGAGTTATCCGGTCGGCGCCATTATCGAAGGGAAAATCAAGAATATTACCGATTTTGGAGTGTTCATTGGTATCGAAGAAGGGATCGACGGGCTCATTCATGTATCCGATCTGTCCTGGACCGAGCGGATCAAACACCCGGCCGAGAAGTATGCCAAGGGCGATACCATCCAGGCAGTCGTGTTGAAGATCGACAAGGAAAACGAGCGGTTTTCACTCGGCGTCAAGCAGTTGACGCCTGATCCGTGGCAGACCGCCTACAACAATTACCCGTCCGGCACCGTTGTCGAGGGTGAGATCACCAACGTCACCGATTTTGGTGTTTTCGTTAAGCTGGAAGAAGGTATTGAAGGGCTCGTTCACGTGTCTGAAATTCCCAAAGACAAGGTAAAGAGCCCGGCTGAATTCTATAAGATCGGCGATGTCCTCAAGGCTATCGTGATCAACGTATCGGCCAAGGATCGCAAGATCGGCCTGTCGGTGAAGACTCTCGAGGACGAGGGTGAGGCCGAGGCCGTGCAGAAGATCAAAAAGGCCGAGGCGGAAATCGCCGAGGCGGCACCTGCCACGTTCGGCGACCTTTTGAAGGCCGCTGCGGAAGGGGGCAACAAGTCGGAAGAATAACCTTTCTGCCGGCCGTGTTTGAAGGGAAAGGTTGTTTTGCCGTAACGATCGGCAGAGCAACCTTTTTTTATATAGGTCAATGCGCTCCGGGGGCGGCCTCACCGTTGTCTCCGGCATGAAGGTGCGAGGAGTTGAGACGATAGATGAACATGTTGAAAAAAGAGATTGTCGATCAGATCAGCAGTGATCTTTCGATCCAGAAACAGGATGTTCTTGTGGCGGTCGATACCATTTTGGATACCATGGCCACTGCGCTCACCGGCGGTCGACGAGTGGAGTTGCGCGGGTTCGGCAGCTTTTCCACGCGGAGCCGGAAGGCCCGGCAGACCAAGAATCCACGAACCGGTAAGATCATGGATATCGGTGAGCGGAAGACCATCCACTTCACCATGAGTAAGTCACTGAAAGACGCGCTGATCAGCGGAAGGGAGTAACGTCGCCCTTGCCCACCCTGAGAATCTCCGGAACGTCGCCGGTCAGCGCGATGATCGATGAGGGATCCGGGTACACCGGGCCACCGTCGATGATCAGGTCGACCCGATTGCCGATCAACTCCTCGATTTCATAGGCCTCGGCGGGCACCGGTACATCGTC
>JAZBPM010000063.1:0-2495 GCA_036351615.1 Desulfofustis sp. | reverse complement strand
AGACGATCGGTCCGTCACCCTCCTGCAGTTTCCGTAATTCTCCCAGGCAACGATGCAGCGGGGTTATGGACAGCCAGCGGATGTTGCCGGCGGCAGGCAGGTGCGAGACGATGACTTCGCGAATGGCGGCGGAACAGACCAGGACTGCCACCGGTGGTGTCAACACCTGCCGCATCTTGTCGGGCAGCTGCTGCCCCACCAAGCCGATAACGTGAATCGTCGTCATTGTTACGCCCCGTCGTCAACCTATGCCCGGGCCACTACCGTACTGTCACTGCCGACCAGATAAACGTTCACCGGAGTCCCGCAACGTTGCTCGTAGTGCTGTCGTGCGAGCCGGCAGATCATTTCGATAACCGCATCATCCTGCCGCCGGCGGAGGATGTCCAACACCTCCCTGGCCGTATGGGCCTCGGCGACGGCCTGCACGGTCTGCGAAGCGACATGGTGCTCATCGAGAAACCGGCAAATTGCCGTCACCTCCAGCATGCCGTGCCGAACGTGAGTCTGGGCGATCCCCATGGCTCCTTTGAGCAATTTCGCCCACATGGCCGCCATGTGTACGTGCCGAAATGATCGCTTGCGCACTTCCTGCAGGGAAAAATCGAGATAGTCCCCCATCATCACCAGCGCCTCTTCCGGCGCGCCGATCAGGGTCTCCACCACCCGTTCTGAAGTCCTTCCGGTCGAGAGGACTATTTCGCTCAGGCCGGCCGCTTCGGCGACGTCCATCGAAGCCGCTATGGTGGCCGTCCAGGCCTCGGCGGAAATCGGCCGAACGATACCGGTGGTACCGAGAATAGAGATGCCGCCAATAATTCCGAGCCGCCGGTTGAGCGTCTTAACCGCCAGTTCCTCGCCGGCGGGAACCTCGATGCACACCTCCAACCGTTCTTGTTCCGGACTGTTCAGGGCGTCCAGCACCTCGCCGACGGCGGCGCGGATCATCTGCAGCGGCACCGGGTTAATAGCGGGCTGGCCGACCGATACCGCCAGGCCGGGCTTGGTGACCCGGCCGACACCTCGGCCACCGGTTATCTTGATCTGCTCGGTACCCGTGCTGCCACCATCAGGGCGGCGACGTACCCAGGCGATAATTTCGGCATGATTGGTGACGTCCGGATCGTCGCCGGCATCCTTGATAACCGCAGCCCCGCCGGCGCCGTCCGACAAACTGCCCCACAGGACCTGAAAGACGAAACGCGAACCGTCCGGGAACGGTATCTCGACGCTCATCGGAGGGGTACCGCGCAACAGTGTCTCGGCGGCAGCCTTGGCTGCTGCCGCTGCACAGGCACCGGTAGTAAATCCTGAACGGAGACGTTTTTTCATAAAAGAAAAAGCCGCTTCCCGTGGGGAGCGGCTTTTTTACCCTGCCAGCATGCTAATCAAGTTACGCGTACGTATGATTCTCTTCGATTCGGCTATCATTCATGGTCGGGACGAGAGGATTCGAACCTCCGACCCCAGCGTCCCGAACGCTGTGCTCTACCAGACTGAGCCACGTCCCGACTTCAGCTCAATGAATTCCAGAACTTTACGGAACTTTTCTTAACCTGCCAGGAATATCCTACTGTCTGCTCAGTTAATGGCGTCGGACAGTTTACTGCCTGCTTTGAACTTGGCGATCTTTTTAGCCGGAATTTTGATAGATTTGCCGGTCTGCGGGTTGCGTCCGGTACGAGCATCCCGTTTAGCAACGGAGAACGTTCCGAATCCAACCAAGGTAACTTTGTCGCCTTTCTTCAAAGCGTCGGCAACGGCTGCCATGGCCGCGTTCAGAGCTTTCTCTGCTGCGGCTTTGCTGATCTCGGCTGCTCCTGCGATACTTTCAATCAGTTCCTTTTTGTTCATGAATTCCTCCCTGCTGATTCGTTCTTAGCTGAGTAACAGCAACGATTGCGCTGTTCCCTTTCTCCTTGAGTATGATGCTTTAATCAAAGAAAAAACAATTGTCAAAAGAAAAAAGTCATACTTTGCACAAATACAAAAGCCCTTTACAATCCTCCACACCCCTTGATTTACGGGCTTTTACGGCGAGAAACGGGAGTAGCATAATTGAATCATTCCCCTTAATCAAGAATTAAATCACAAAAAAGGTAAAGAATACAAAGTTTTTGCTCAAAACTATCAGCGACCTACCAGATCGACCGTCACCGTGGCAAATCCTTTTGCCTGAAAATACGCTGCTATTCTGGAGCGCACAGCGGGGTCGGCCAACCGCTTCCAGTGGGCCTCTTGAACCTCCAGATGGATGTGCTCACCCCGCCGTCGAACCCGGCATCCCGGGAAACCGGCGCTGTGAACTTCTTCTTCCCACGCTTCGATTTCGCTGAGCCGCTCCCGGTTGATGGCGGTGCCGGTAGCAATCCGGGTTGCCAGACAGGAATTCGACGGCAGCTGGGCATTGGGCAACCCTGCCTGACGCGCTGCCTCCCGAATATCGGCCTTGGTAAAGCCTATTTCCACCAGCGGCATGCGTATGCCTCGCTCTT
>JAZBPM010000062.1:0-2672 GCA_036351615.1 Desulfofustis sp. | reverse complement strand
TAGAGGCCAATGTCCTCCACGAGATCGATGGCAAGCGGGCCACCGAATTCTATGACGACCTGCTCGGCGGTTATTCAGACAAACTGGAGATTGCCCAATTCCCGCTGGCGGTCTATGAGCCGCAGGGCCACGATTTCTGCCTGCGCGACCCGTTCCTGCTCGACCGGGAGGCGGGCACGGTGACCTGCGTCGGCACCTTCCCCAATCACTGCCGGGTACGCCTGACGACGATCTCCCGCGAGGACATCCTGCGTACCGCACACGAGGCCAATGAGCGAATCCTGGCCGGTCATCCGGCCGGCCGGCCGGAGCTGATCCTGCTCTTTCCCTGTACGTCGCGTCGGCACGTACTGGGTACCAGGACCAACGAGGAGTTCGCCGCACTGCGCCAGGCCGACCCGCCGCAGGCCTTCTTCGGTTTCTATTGCTACGGCGAGATCGGCCCGCTCGCCCCGGACGGGCCGAGCGGTTTTCACAGCGACACCTATATCGCTGTCGCCCTGTCCGAACGGAGCTGATGACGGCCAGATCCGGCGATACCGGCACCCCGGCCGGACGAATCACCGAGCTGCAGGCGCGTATCGCCTACCTGGAACGAAAGCTGGCCCGCAGCGAACAACAGCGGGTTCGCCAGGAGCGCATCGACGATATCAACCGCCGCCTGATCAAGCATGTCGGCGGCGAACTGGAGCAGGCGCTGCTGCTCGCCGAACAGGGCAATCGGGCCAAGACCGATTTTCTGGCAACGATGAGCCACGAGATCCGCTCGCCGCTCAATATCATCCTCGGCATGGGAGAGCTGCTCGCCGAGACCGGTCTCGACGAGACCCAGCGCGCCTACCTGTCCAGCCTGCTCTCCTCCGGCCGCCAGCTCCTGGAACAGCTCACCAACGTCCTCGAGTTCTCCCGCCTCGAATCGGGCAAGACACCGGTCCACCGGGAAGCCTTCAGCTTCGATCTGCTCTGCTCCAGCCTGCTGGCGATGATGGAGACGCTGGCCAGAGACAAGGGCATCGAGTTCCGCGCCGTCACCCCGGAGACACCCCTCGGCGACCGGATCGGCGACCTACCGAAGGTCAAACAGGTCCTCTTCAACGTGCTGAGCAACGCGCTGAAATTCACCGATCACGGCAGCATTACGCTGACCATCGAGGAGGCACGTGACCATGACGCCCCGGACATGATCCGCTTCCGGATCGCCGATACCGGTATCGGTATCCCGACTGATCGTCTTGAAACCATATTCGAACGCTTCACCCAGGCGGAAAACGGCCTGGCCATGCAACGCGGCGGCGCCGGGCTCGGCCTGGCCATCTGTAAAAAACTGGTGGACCAGATGGACGGCACCATCACGGTACGCAGCATGCTCGGCCACGGCGCCACCTTTACCATCCTGCTGCCGCTGCCGGCCGCCCCGGCAGGCGCCCGTCGCCACAATCCGGCCGCCGACGAACCGATGGACTCGAGCACCTCGCTGGCCCTGGCCTCGATCCGGCTCCTGGTGGCCGAGGACGTGGCCGGCAACGTCGAGGTGATCAGGCGCTACCTGGCGCCCTATGACGTGGAGATCAGGCATGCGCGCAACGGCGAGGAAGCGGTGCGGCTGTTCGGTGAACAGCGCTTTGATATCGTGCTGATGGACATCAAGATGCCGGGCATCGACGGAGTCACCGCGATGTATCGAATCAACGAGATGATCCGCAACGGCGCCGGCCGGGCCGTACCGATCATCGCCGTGACCGCGCACGCCTTCCCGGAGCAGGTCCTCTCCTACCTGAAAAAGGGTTTTTCCGGGGTACTGACCAAACCGTTCACCAAGGGCGATCTGATCAAGACCATCAGCGACTTCCTCAAATTCATGCCGCCGCAGCAACTGCCGGAAGACGACGATGATAGCGAAACCGGGCAGGACGGTCAAGACCGGGTGCCCGAGGTGCTGGCACCGCTGCTCGGCCGGGTCATCGAGACCCTGGAGAGCGACTTCGAATCCCTGGCCGAGCTGCTGCACAACGGTGACACGACGGCGCTGAAAGACACCTGCCACGCCACCAAGGGTCTGGCCGGTCTCTACGGCCTGCATGAATGCGCCGGGCTGCTCGCCGGCCTGGAGGAGCAGATCACCAGGCGCCCAGACTCGCTCGACGAATCCTGTCTGGTTCCGCTGCGCGATTACCTGGCACGGCTGAGAGACTCCCGGCCGGGCTCGGACATGACCATGCAAAATTGAGCACGGCCCATGTTCCCGAACCAGACCGCGTCCCCTGCTCGCTTCCCGGAGCATCACGACTGCAGCCCGGTTCCCGTCTTCGCGCCGGAACACACCGTCCGGCGGGAACAACTCCTGCACCGTCTCATCCCACCGGACGGCGGCGACAAGCGGCTGCGGCTGCTGCTGACCGCACCGGCCGGTTTCGGCAAGACCGTCCTGGCCGCCCAGCTCGCCGCGGCCTTGGGCAATCGCTGTATCTGGCAGGCCGTTGCCGGAGACGACAGAGATGCCCGGCTGCTGCTCGGCTCGCTCTTCCACGCCGTACAGGCGGTGCTGGCCCATTGCGGGTCACGCCCGCTGGTCTGGGAGGAGCTGAGCAGCGCCCCGCTCGCCCGACCACAGGTCGAGTCGACCGTTGCCCTGCTCGCCGGCGCCATTACCGACGCCGGACCGGACGAGCGGT
>JAZBPM010000061.1:0-5486 GCA_036351615.1 Desulfofustis sp. | reverse complement strand
AGTGAACGGGTATCTTTTTCAATGCGCTCCCGGATTTCCGTGGCAACCCATTCACCGACTCCGCCAAGCACGACCTCCTCCCGTCCCATTTCACCCCTGCCCTTGCTGATCACCTGCCCGCCTTTGGCGGCGGCTCCTTCAGCGACGACAACGATCGCATACTGTTTGTCACGTAATTCGTTATCGGCTATTTTCTGACAGACGATATCCAGATCAAATGGAATTTCAGGAATCAAGATCACGTCGGCCCCACCGGATATGCCGGAATAGAGCGCAATCCACCCCGAGTCCCGGCCCATCACTTCGACCACCATGACGCGGTCATGGGATTTAGCGGTGGAATGGAGTTTATCAAGTGCATTAGTTGCCGTAGAAACTGCCGTATCGAAACCAAACGTCCGATCGGTGATCATCAGATCATTGTCGATCGTCTTGGGCACGCCAATCACGTTCATGCCAAGCTGGGAGAATCGATGGGCAATCTCTAAACTGCCGTCACCCCCGATAACAATATGGCAATCAAATCCCAATCGCCGGTAATTACGCATTATTTTTTCAGATATATCGACAACCTGGACCTCTCCGGCCAGATTTTCCACCGGCTTGGCAAACGGGTTTCCTTTGTTGGTCGACCCGAGGATGGTACCGCCGATGGCGTAAATCCCCTCAACATCTCGAAGGGTCAAACGTACCATCTCGTCGATGTCGAGAAACCCTCCGTAACCGCTCCGACTCCCATAGACTTCCCAGCCGCGACGATAACAGGCGTGGACAACCGCATAGATAACTGCATTAAGCCCGGGCGCGTCACCGCCGCCGGTTGATATAACCACTTTCTTCATGGATCGCCCTCACCTTGTTCAACGATTTCAACCAATCACCTCTGGTTTGCCGAAGACACCAAAAAGCATTCCCGGCACGAGAAAGAATGTATACGAAAAACAATAATTTGATTCTAGCATCATGCATTTTTCAGCCGCAACAAAAAAAGACCGGATACCATAATTTCGCCCATCGCGCCATTCGTGGAATTGGCCGTCTTCTATCTATTTAATGCTCCATTTAAATTGATCAATTGACATATTTTCTCAGCAGGCTTATGGTGACACTACCAACAGCGTTGATTCATGCTCGCGTGAGCATCAGACATTCAACACAGCCGCAAAGAACCAAAAGAAGGAGGATTACATGTCTCTCACCGTCACTGACCTGGCAGTCTCCAAACTCAAGGAGTACCTGAGCCAGAACAACATCGATTCGGCCCTGCGCGTCGCCCTGATGCAGGGTGGCTGAGCAGGCCCCTCATTGGGCTTGGCTCTGGATGAGCCGAAAGAAAACGATAAAGTTTACAATCAAGACGATTTGACCTTTCTGGTCGAAGACAATCTGCTTGAGACCTGTGGGACCATCAATGTCGAATATGTCGAGGCCGGACCACGATCCGGATTCGGTATTTCCTCTGCCAACCCGATTGGCGGCGGTGGTTGCTCTTCAGGGTCCTGCAGTTCCGGCAGCTGCGGTTAGATCTCTTAGCAACAAAACAGGCCTGCCCATCGCGATGGGCAGGCCTGTTTTGCATCTCCTGAAGGCCGCAGGCATCACCCCGTATACCGATACATAGGTGCCCCCTCCTCAAGACGTCCCCATCAAGCAAAAGACAGCGCCGGTAGTGTCAATATTTTGACATACTCGTTTGACACCATCTCCGAACGGACTTATGTTCTCTCCTGAAATACGCTTTGTTTCGCCGATTCGGCACGACAATCAGCTCACCTTTACTGAGGAGAACATACGACCATGCAATTCGATAAATTCACCCTTAAATCGCAGGAAGCGATCCAGGCGGCACAACAGCTCGCCTCTGAACGTGGCAATCAGGAGATAACTCCGGCCCACCTGACCAAGGCGATCCTTGAACAACCCGAGGGAGTTGTTGTCCCGGCTTTGCAAAAAATGGGAATAGCTCCGGCACAGGTCCTCGCAGAGGTCAATTCCCAAATCGACGCGCTCCCGAAGGTATCGGGTTCAGGTGCCGGGCAGATCTATCTGTCCGGCGATGTGCGCAAGGTCCTTGATGGAGCCTTCGCCGTGGCCAACCAGATGCAGGACGAGTATGTCTCCCAGGAGCATATCTTCCTGGCACTGATCAAAGACGGCAAGCAGAACCTGGCCAGAATCCTCAGGGATATGGGCGTCCAAGAAAAGAACTTCCTGCAGGCCCTGACCACCATTCGCGGCAACCAGCGGGTCACCGACCCGTATCCGGAAGAGAAATACCAAGCACTGGAAAAGTACGGTAAAAACCTGACCGACATCGCCAAGCGAGGCAAGCTTGACCCGGTCATCGGCCGGGACGAGGAGATCCGTCGTATCATCCAGGTCCTGTCACGCCGCACCAAGAACAACCCGGTTCTGATCGGAGAGCCTGGCGTCGGCAAGACCGCCATCGTCGAAGGACTGGCACAGCGCATCGTCAACGGTGACATTCCCGCTACGCTGCAGGGCAAACAAGTCATCGGCCTCGACCTCGGCTCCCTGGTCGCCGGCGCCAAATACCGCGGCGAGTTTGAAGACCGGCTGAAGGCCGTTTTGAAAGAGGTGGAAAAACGCAGCGGTGAAATTATCCTGTTCATCGATGAAATCCATACCCTTGTCGGGGCCGGCGCGGCAGAGGGATCGATGGATGCTTCGAACATGCTCAAGCCCGCCCTGGCCCGCGGAGAACTCCATTGCGTTGGGGCAACCACCCTTGACGAGTATCGCAAGTATATCGAAAAAGACAGTGCCCTGGAACGACGCTTCCAGCCGGTTGTAGTCCAGGAGCCGAGCGAGGAGGACTCGATCGCCATCCTGCGCGGCATCAAGGAAAAATATGAAATACACCACGGTGTCCGGATCCAGGATGCGGCTACCGTCGCGGCCGTGATCCTTTCCAACCGCTATATCACCGACCGATTCCTGCCCGACAAAGCGATCGATCTGATCGACGAGGCGGCTTCCCGGCTGCGCATCGAAATCGATTCGATGCCCACCGAGATCGATGAACTCGATCGCCAGCGAATCAAACTGGAGATCGAACAAGAGGCCTTGAAAAAAGAGAAGGACAAGGCCTCGAAAGATCGCCTCGACGACCTGCAGCGCAAGATCGCCGATCTCAACGATCGACTCAACGGCATGAAGGCACAGTGGTCCCTTGAACGAGAGACCATCGGCCGGATCAGAAAGATCAAGGAGGATATTGAACAAGCCCATCTCGAATCACAACAGGCCGAACGCCGGGGTGATCTCAGCAAAGTCGCCGAACTTCGATACGGAACCATTGTCGCCTTGGAACAACAAATGCAGCGGGAGAACCAGCACCTGCAGGAAATCCAGGCCGGTCATCAGATGCTCAAGGAAGAGGTCAGCGCTGAAGATGTCGCCGCCGTAGTCGCCAAATGGACGTCTATCCCGGTGGATAAACTGCTCGAGGGTGAAAAGGAGAAGCTGTTGCACGCCGAACAGGCATTGCGGCGCCGGGTCATCGGTCAGCAAGAGGCCATTGTCGCCGTGGCCAATGCCGTCCGTCGAGCCCGTGCCGGCCTGCAGGATCCGGACCGCCCGCTCGGCTCTTTCATTTTTCTCGGACCAACCGGCGTCGGCAAAACCGAGTTGGCTCGCTCACTGGCCGATTTTCTATTTGACAGCGAGCAGGCGATGATCCGTATCGACATGTCAGAATTTATGGAAAAGCACTCGGTCGCCCGGCTGATTGGCGCGCCTCCCGGTTATGTAGGCTATGACGAAGGGGGTTACCTGACCGAAGCGGTCAGACGGCGCCCCTATTCGGTGATCCTTCTCGACGAGATCGAAAAAGCCCACGCTGATGTCTTCAATGTCCTGCTGCAGGTTCTCGATGACGGCCGGATGACCGACGGCAAGGGGCGCACCGTCGATTTCAAGAACACCATCTTGATCATGACCTCGAACCTGGGCAGCGACCTGATCATACGCATGACCGAAGAGCATGTCGATGACCAACAGATCAGGAATCAGCTTGAGGAAATCTTGCATCATCATTTCAAACCGGAGTTTCTCAATCGAATCGACGAGACCATCGTCTTCAAATCGTTGGCCAGAGAAGACATGGTCGGCATCGTCGATATCCAGCTGCGACGCCTGGCCAAACGACTCACCGATCGCAAGGTGACCATCAGGTTCAGCAAAAAAGCCAAGCAGTTTCTCGTAACCACCGGCTACAATCCGCTCTTCGGCGCCCGCCCGCTGAAGCGGGCCATTCAAAAGCAGATCGAAGACCCCCTCGCCATGGAAATCCTGGAGGGGCGTTTCGGCGAAGAGGACGTCATCCTGGTGGATGCAGACAAAAACGGTATCACTTTTACGAAAACGAAAGAAGAGCCACCGGTGGTCGAGGCCGAGCTGGTCGACTGAAGGCTTTGTCCTTTACCTTTTTGGGTGAATATGGTTGCATGCTCATGATTTTTTCGAGCAGGCAACCATTTCGCCGACGGCCGCCCCCATGAGCAAGACCTATCATTGCCAGGTTGTTATGTCGCACGTGATGTTGCCGACGCACGCCAACCCGGATGGTAACATCCATGGCGGCGACATCATGAAACTGATTGACGATGCCGCCAGCGTCGTTGCCATGAAGCACGCTCGGACAACCGTGGTCACGGCGGCCATAGATCGACTAGATTTCCACCGTCCGGTCTATATCGGCAATCTGTTGACGCTCAAGGCATCAATCAATGGTGTCGGCAGAACGTCGATGGAAATCGGCGTTCGCGTCGAGGCGGAAGACCTGCGGACGGGAATCGTTAGGCATATCGCTTCGGCTTACCTGTCCTTTGTCGCTCTCGACGAGCACCAACGGCCAACGCCGGTTCCGCCTTATCAACCGGTCGACCCAGACGCCGTCCGCCGGAGCCGCCAAGCCCAGGAACGAAAAGTATGCTTTTTCAAGAGCACGAACCTCAGCACAACGAGCAAAAATGAGTGAAGACGCAGAAGCGCTAACAGTCCAGTACGAAGAAGACGGGGTCGTCCTAGTCGAGGAAATTGATAAGGAGATCCTTTCGAAAGGAGCCTGGACCACCATCTTGTTTCGTTACCGCAACCGTAACAAGACAACGGGAGACTACGGGAACGACATGTATACCATCAGACGTTACCAGAAACGCCAGGGCACCTATATCCCCAAATCAAAATTTAATATCTCCAGTCCCGAGCAGGCTAAAAAAATCATCGCAGTACTGACGAGATGGACAGAGGATCTGTAATTTTTCCAATACAATCCTGATCAACAACTCATTTTTAAAGCGGAAACCTATTGACACCCCCGGGTGAATCAAGTAGTGTGCCGCGGTCCTGAAGCACGGGGTGGCCGCCAGGCCGTACCGGGGGTTTTGAGGCTAGCCGAAAGCGACGAGCGAGGCTGATTAGGCCTTGACAGAGCGACGGCGAATTGATAAATTTATGCTCTT
>JAZBPM010000060.1:0-6098 GCA_036351615.1 Desulfofustis sp. | reverse complement strand
CGACCGGATACGAGCCCGGCGTAAAGATGTAGAAATGGATCGGGATGCCTTCTGTCTCAGCTACCCGCATATAGCGTTGCGCCTTCTGGTTGCCCTCCGGCCGGCAGGATCCGCCATTGCGGAACTCTTCACCGTGGCCACTTTCCTGGCCGATGACCATGACGGTGACCGTATACGTTTTCTTCTTGCTTTTCCGGGTCAGCGTCGCTTTGGCGCAGATCATTGCCGGGTCGATATTGGCATCGTCCTGGCCGCCCAGTTCGGTGTAGTCGTCGTAGACATTTTCCAAAATGTCTTTGAGACTGAAGCGCTGGATGCTGCGGACGATGCGGACCCGCTCCATCGGAGTCAGCTGTTCTTCGGCGCGTTCTTCGAGAAAGGCGATAGAGTCATGCAGTTTTTTGACCTCGCCCCAGAACTGGTCGTCGGGAAGATCGTAGACGGTTTGTTTCAGCCGGTCGCAGCCGGCCTTGAAACCGTCAAGATTCCCCCAGTTCGAGTAATCCTTGATCTGGATCAGGTAATTGATCCGCTCTTCGATCTTGAGAAGCTGTTTGAGCTGTTCCTTCATATATCAGTACTGGTCTGGACGACCTGGCTAGAATGTCAACAGACGATCCAGGTTGTCTTTCAGATAGTTAAGATTGGTAATGATCGGTTTGCCGGCCGAGTCTTTGCCCCTGATCACCGTTTCGTCGATAAAGCGCGCGGCCCGTTGTTTGGTCTCGTCCATGGAATCCCCCCAGACCAGAGCCAGGGCAAGGTTGGGGTCGAAGTCGCTGGGTATGGTGTAGGGGCGATCCGTCGGCACATGAGTATAGACCGCCGACCAGTCATGGGTCGGAAACCTCAAGTCGGTGATGGTACCGATCCAGGGAGTGAAGCCGCGTCGTGTGTCCTCGGCGACGATGCGTAGCTCGATAGCCGCGCCCCGAAACATGATGTCGTGTTGCGTAAAGCCGATCCGCTCGCCCAGGGCCAGGCGGATCTGTTCGCGAATGAGGTTGGGCTGCCGGTCGTTGAGGTAGCTGATGCGGGCCGAGACATCGTTTTCCACCTGGATCCTGGTGTTCACCTCAAGCAGGTACGGCTGGCCGCTTCTGGAGACGATCCACTCCCAGGTGCCCACATTATCGTAGTTAACGTGTTCGGCAAGTTTCAACGAATAGGCGACGATCTGATCGAGCACGTTCTGCTCGTCAAAGTCGTAGGCGAAGCAGGAACTATGGAAACCCGGGGCGGCCTCAACCCGCTTCTGGCGACCGGTGGACTGGATGGTGCAGTTCCGCGAGCTGAAATGGACCCGCTCATTGTAACGTGAACAGACAAGCTGTACTTCCAGGTGATTGTAGTCGCGTAGACATTGCTCGATGAGCACACCGCCGTCGCCGAACTGGCGCTTGGCATAGTTCTGCAGCTGTCGATAGATTCGGCGGAACTGCTCGATTTCTTTGACCTCCTCGATTCCCATGCCGCCGCCGCCGGCCGCTGCCTTGACCAGGATGGACGGGTCATCGATCCCCTGATCGCGCTGATCCGCCAACAGGTCGAGAGCGATTTCCTCGGCCTCCATCTCATTGTAGATCGGGGCGTCGGTCCCCGGAATGGTCGGGATACCGAGCTGGTTGGCAACTCGTTTGGTATTGATCTTGTCGCCGAGATGCTTGATGACTTTCCAGTTCGGACCGATAAAGGTGATTGCCCGATTTCGTGTTGCCGTTCGGCGGGCAAAACGAAAATCTTCGGAAAAGAAACCGTAGCCGGGATGGATCGCCGTACAACCGGCATGATCGGCGACCGCCAGGATGTCGTTGGGCTCGGTATAGCTGGTAATACGCCAGGCGTTCTGGTCCGGTCCGGTGATCCGGTTGCGCCTGACATGCTCGGAGTCTTTATCGGCATCGGTATAAACCACGACATAGTCGAGACCCAGGTCCTGACAGGCCGTCATGATGCGGATGGCAATTTCACCCCGGTTGGCGATGAGCACCTTTCCTTCCACGCAGATCCTCGTTTATGCTGATGAATAATGGCTGTTTGATACGTGCAGGAGCCGATGAGGCGGTGATGGTTCATGCTCCTGAGAGCGGCAAAATCGTTAGTGATAAACTGGATAATATAGTCTGCATCAAAAATTATTGAAAGCAAAAATGCCAACGCGGCTTGCCGATCGGCAGGAGCGGTTGCCGAGCAACGGCGCAATTTCAGCCGGGCGCCTTGACTTTTGGCCGAAAAATTCCTAGAGATTAGCCTGATTGTCTCACTTTCAGGCTCCTTGACAAGCCCGTCAGCAGATGAGGCCCGCCTGATTTCTATCAGAGAAAAATAGGACTATGGACAAGAGCAAAGACGCTGACCCCCCTGCGGAGGAGGCGGAGCCTTATTCCCTTATCAGAAGGCTGCGCGAACTCATTCCCTTTGGCCGATCGCCTGACACCACCGAGGCGCTCGAACACGAAATTCAGGAACTGCTCGAGGAAGGCGAGGAGCAAGGCTTGATTTCCAGCCTTGAAGAGCGGATGATTTCCTCGATCTTCGAATTTCGAGAGACCAGCGCCTCCGAGGTGATGACCCCGGCGGCGGAGATTTTCAGCCTCGAAGCGTCGACCCCGCTGTCCGAGATCATTAAGCGGGTCATCGAAGAAGGGTACACGAGGATTCCTATCTATCGTGACAACGGGGATCAGATCATCGGCATCTTGCATGTCAAGGACCTGCTGCAACTCTGTACCGGGACGGTGCAACAACCGGCCGGTCTGCAGGCGTTTCTCAACGAACCCTACTTCGTGCCGGAAAGTAAACCGATTGTCGATCTGCTCAAGGAGTTCCAGAAGAAGAAGAATCACATGGCCATCGTCATGGATGAGTTCGGCGCGGTGCGCGGCCTTGTCACGCTGGAGGATATCCTTGAGGAAATCGTCGGGGAGATCGATGACGAATATGATGTTGAAAATGACGATTTCGAGACGATCGACGACTACACCTATCTGGTTCGGGCCCGGGTCGATATCGAAGATGTCGAGGAACGACTGCAGATCAAACTGCCGGAAGGCCCCTACGAATCGATCGGCGGCCTGATCATCCACCTGCTCGGCAGGATCGGCACCGAAGGCGATCTGGTAACGGTCGGCGATGTGCGGCTTATCGTTCAGTCTGCCGGCCGGCGCCGGATCAAGAAGGTCAAGATCGTTCTTCCCGGTCAATCGGACGCCGCCTGATGGATCGGTACCGGCTGTCGCCACACGTTATCGGCCCCCTGGCGATGCCGCTGCTGACCTGGGTGGCCCTGCCCGGGCGTTTCTCCTGGTGGCCGCTGCTGTTGATCTGTCTGGTGCCGCTGCTGCTTTCAGTCGGTGCGGTCCCAACCGCCCGGCAGGCCTTTGGGCGCGGTCTCGCTGCCGGGATTCTGTTTTATCTGCTGCAGATCTATTGGATTGTCCCGGTCCTGATGGACTATGGTCATCTGCCCTGGTACCTGGCAGTGCCTGCGCTCCTGTTGCTGGCCGGCTACATGGGGCTCTATCTCGGCGTTTTTTGTGTCGGCTTCCGGCGGCTGTCGCAGGGCAGAGGAGCCCTGTCCTGTCTTTTCGGAGCGGCCGCCCTTTGGGTCGGTTTGGACTGGCTGCGTTCCTGGTTGTTTTCCGGTTTTCCCTGGATGGATCTGGGCTACGGATTCTGGGCGTCTCCTCGCCTCATCCAGGCCGCCGACCTGTTCGGGCATTATGGCTATACCTTTAGCGTGGTGGTTATCAACATTGCGCTCTACCAGATGCTTGTTGCCCGCTTCTCACTTCGCCGGAATGCTGTCGGACTGACTGCCATTGCTGCGGTCTGTCTGATGCTCTATGGCTACTCGCACATCCGCTGGCAGCGGATCGAAAAACGGGTGGCCCAAGCGGAGACACCGGTAATCGGCATCGTACAGGGCAACGTTGAACAGGATCGGAAATGGTCGCCGGCCGAACGCCAGCGGACCGTACGAAATTAACTCGACCTCAGCGAGGATCTGCGCACCGCTGCTGCTCCGGAACTGATCGTCTGGCCGGAAACGGCACTGCCCTTCTATCCGCGGAACAGCGAGTTTCTGCTGCCGGTTACCGATTTTGTCAGGTCGGGCCGGCAGCCGTTGTTGACCGGGGCGCCCTGGTACGAGGTCTTCGAGGAACGTGGCAGCCGGCTGATTTATTATTATAACAGCGCCTTGCTACTGCAGCCGGGAGAGCGCGCCGAGGCGAAGTATTTTAAATCACATCTGGTACCGTTCGGTGAATATGTGCCGCTGCGGCGCTACCTGCCGTTTATCGAGCCACTGGTCGAGGCGGCCGGTCATTTCACGCCGGGACGGATCGAGGAGCCGCTGGTAACCGGATCGATCCGGGCCGGGGTATTGATCTGCTTCGAATCGATCTTTGGCGACCTCGGTCGACGCTGGGTGGCGTCGGGTGCCAATGTGTTGGTCAACGTGACCAATGACGCCTGGTACGGCCGATCGAGCGCGCCGTATCAGAGTTGGGCGATGACGGTTTTCCGTTCGGTCGAGACGAGGCGCAGCCTGGTTCGATCCGCGAACACCGGAATTTCAGGTATCGTCGATCCGCTCGGACGGGTCGTGCGCCAGTCCGATCTGTTTGTCCCCTGGTCCGTCGCCGCACCGGTAGCGTTGCTCGAGGAGCGCAGTCCGTTCGTTCGTGGCGGCTATCTTTTTGCACCGTTTTGTGCGCTGGCGGCAGTGTTGATTCTCCTGCCGGGTGTGAAAAGGACTCAACGAAGCGATTGATTGGTTGTATAGTGGGAGAGAACGGCAGCGGTCGTGATGATTTGTGCTTCGCCCGTCGGCGGCGGAGCGGTACCAACCATAATTGAAGGGGAGCTTGAAAAGTTCTGAATTTCGTTCAAGATCGAGGCGTGCAAAAAAAATTACCGCAGGCATTGATGATATTCCGGCGATAAAATGTGATTGCGCAACGATGAGATGGGACGAAATGACAATTTTTCTAGGTTCTCTGAAGACGTGAGTGAACGTATGGCACAAGAAACAGGATCGGCAGTATCATATCAGCGGCTCAGTGACATGAAAGAGAGAATGCTTGCCCTGAAGGAGCATCTTTGACTTAGCTGCGAAGAAAGAGGAAGTCGAACAACTCGAGCGGCAGACGCTGGCGCCCGATTTCTGGTCGGACAAGGAGCGGGCTCAGCGGATCCAGAAACAGCTCGGTCAGATGCAGGACATCATCAAGAGTTGGGAGGGATCCTGGCAGGAGATCGAGGAGGCCGAACTGCTGCTTGAGATGGCGGTGGAGGAGCGCGACGAGGAAGCCGAACAAGATGTTGCCCGGAGTCTTGCCGCGATTGAAAATGACATCGACACTACCGAATTGGAATGCATGTTCAGCGGCGAGCATGACGCCAATAATGCGATCGTCTCCATCCATGCCGGCGCCGGCGGCACCGAGGCCCAGGACTGGGTCGACATGCTGATGCGCATGTACTTGCGCTGGGCTGAAGACAAGGGCTTCAAGACGACGATTCTCGATTACCTGGCCGGCGACGAGGCAGGGGTCAAGAGCGTGTCGATTTTTTTCAACGGCAAGTACGCCTATGGTTATCTGCGTTCCGAGCTGGGCATCCACCGTTTGGTGCGTATCTCACCTTTTGATGCGAGTGGCAGACGGCACACGTCTTTTGCTTCAGTCATGGTCATGCCGGAGCTTGACGACACGGTGCACGTCGATATCGACGAAAAAGATCTGCGGATCGACACCTATCGCTCCAGCGGATCGGGCGGACAGCATGTCAACAAGACCGATTCGGCGATCCGCATCACCCACCTGCCCACCGGCATCGTCGTGCAATGCCAGAACGAACGTTCCCAGCATCGCAACAAGGATATGGCCATGAAGATGCTGACCGCCCACCTCTACGAGCGGGAGCGGGAAAAGCAGGCCGAGGAGCAACAGAGCCTGCATGGCGAAAAGAAGGAAATTGCCTGGGGCAGCCAGATTCGTTCCTATGTCCTGCAGCCGTACCGCCTGATCAAGGATCACCGCACCGACCATGAGATGGGCAATGTCGACGCGGTACTCGACGGTCGTCTCGAT
>JAZBPM010000059.1:0-9928 GCA_036351615.1 Desulfofustis sp. | reverse complement strand
GGTTGGAACGGGAGATCGGTTCGCTGAAGATTGGCGCACCTCAGGATTTTCACAATTTCGTAAACGCGGTGATAGACCGGCAAGCGTTTGCAGCAATAACCGGGTTTATCGATTACGCCAGGCAGAGCAGCAGCGCTGAGATCATCATCGGCGGCGGCTCGGATGATAGGGTCGGATATTTCATAGAGCCTACGGTAATCTATACCCAAGACCCTCATTTCAAAACGATGGTCGAAGAGATATTCGGCCCGGTGCTTACCGTTTATGTCTATGAAGACGACGCATTCCGGGAAACGTTGGAGTTATGCGACCGATCCTCGAAATATGCCCTTACCGGTGCGATCTTTTCCCGAGACAGAGAGGCAATATCCCTGGCTATGAATGCACTCGAGCATGCGGCCGGCAACTTTTACATCAATGACAAACCCACCGGCGCCGTCGTCGGTCAACAACCTTTTGGTGGGGGGCGGGCCTCCGGAACCAACGACAAGGCCGGCTTCTATACCAATCTGCTGCGGTGGGTTTCGCCCCGCACCGTTAAAGAGACGTTCATCCCGGCTACCAGCACTGGTTATCCGTTTATGGAAGAAGAATAAGAAGACGTTCGGATTGGTGCGACAAAGTCAATATCCTGAGGATGTTTTCTTGCTGTAGGGAACCCTGAAAAATTGTCATTTCGCTCAATTTCATCGTTGCTCAATCAAATTTTATCCTCGCAATATCTCGCGTATATGCCTGTGGTAAAATTTTCTTGCGCGCCTCGATCTTGAACGAAATTCCTAATTTTTCAAGCTCTCCTGTAGAGAGATACGTCCGTTGGAACGAGCGTACGGGCGGCAGTGCCGCCCCGGTAGTTCAGCGATTATTGAGACACACGATGGATCAATCGTGTCGGTGCTAAACCGGGCAGGGGGGCGCCGCCACTGCAAACGATACCGGTTGTTTGCTCAACGATCCGGGGTGAGGCGCTTTTTTTGTTCCATATAGGCGCTGAACCTTCTGACATGATCGGCTGCGCAGCGTTTCGCTCGTTCGGCGTCACCGGTGACGACGGCATCAACGATGGCGCTGAGGTCGCGAAAATTTTCTTCCATCTCATCTTTGCCGACGATTAAAAGCGTATCATAATATCGATGGATGTTTTTGTGTATCGAGTGATGGATAAAACGGTAGAGGGGGTTGCCGGCAACACAGGCAAGCTCGATGTGGATTTTTTCGTCCATGTGGACGAATTTATCCCATAGTTGCGGGCCCTGTTCCCGGTAGCCGGCAGCCTGGCCGATCAAATCCGCCAACTTTCTCTTATCTGTCGCAGTCGCCCTGACGGCGGCAAGTTCGGCCACCGCTCCTTCAACAACCTCGCGGAACTCGGCGAGATGCCGCAGTGAAACATTTTGTGATTGAATGAGGATGGCCAGGTTTTCAGCCATCAATTCTGCATTTGCATCCTTGACATAGGCGCCGCCGTTCATCCCGAGACGAATCTCGATGAGGCTTTTCTGCTCCAGGATACGCAACGCCTCCCGCAGTGTCCCTCTGCTGGCCTGAAACATCTCGCACAATTCTCTTTCCGGAGGCAGTTTGTCGCCGGGAACAATCTGGCCGTCTAGAATAGCAGTCTGAATCTGTTCGACAACGTCTTGGTAGATCCTGTTTTGCTTCGCTTTGTGAAAATGAACACCCATAAGTAGCCGCTGATATCCAAGGGAGTGAGTCTGTAATGGTTAAACCATTGTAGACTATATGCTATTATGAAAAATCAGGCAAGAATTATGCTGACGCAAAGATGTCTTTTATTCTGATACGTTACCTTGAATCATCGAGAGATTGCAGTCGCTTGGTTATGATTTTCGACGTCGGAGTGATGGACAGCCCACCACGGGCGGTGCAGCGCAGTTCGTGGGGCAGAGAGCGACCCACCTGATCCATGGCCGCGACAACTTCATCAAAGGGGATTACCTGATCAAATCCCGACAGCGCAAGGTTGGCGCAGGAAACCCCGTTACTGGCGGCCAGTATGTTTTTCCCCAGGCAGGGCACTTCGACCCTGTTGGCCACCGGATCGCATACCATGCCAAAAATATTCTGCAGAGCCAAAGAAGCGGCTGCCAGACTGGTTTGATAAGAGCCTCCCAGCATGGAGGTCACCGCTGCTGCGATCATTCCCGAGGAAACCCCGCACTCCGCCTGGCAACCGCACACTTCTGCAGAAAATGTGCTGGCGGTGGCGATCAATACGCCGATAACACCTGCTGCAAGCAGCCCTCTTGCTTTGGCTTCGGCATCCAGATTGTAGGCAGCGGCAACACCAATAAGCGATCCGGGAAGACCACCGCACGATCCAGCTGTCGGCGCGGCCACGATGACTCCCATAGCGCTCTTGACTTCCATCACCGCGGCGACGTTGGGGATGATTGCATCCAGAACACCGAGATTCAGCAACGCTCCCTGCTGCCGGGAGCCGGAATACTTGCCGGCTTGTGCGTCAAGTATTCTGTCACGGAAGACCGTGCCCTCGAGTCCGCGGCTAATTCCTTCTTCCATAATTGCCACGAGACGGGACGCCATCTCCATCACTTCCCGGTCGGTAAGCGCTCCTCGGGTGGCCTCGTAGGATATGGCAAGATCGGCAAGGTCGGTGATTCCGGTTGAAGATGCGTAGCGTTCCATCCCGGAAGCAGTGGTGAAGGGCACGTCGCTCTGTCCCGGGGTGAGTACCGGCACTACCGGTGACAAGCACCGGGCAGCCAGTACAGACGATTCAACGTTAATCCGGGCGACGAGTTTATCGCTGAAAGGAGCGTGGCTGAGCGCTAAAGCTAAAGAGCGGCCTTTATTCCATGAAACGGACACTGCCTCCATCTCGTCAAGAAGTGAGTCGAATTGAGCCGTCGGACTTTTTTTAAGCCAGATCACCAGGCCGTAGCAATCGCCAAAGAACGACACATCCATGTCATCGATGCCGATTACCTCGATAATTCCCCCTCCCGTTGAAAGAGCCTTGAGACGATGTTCTTCACCGTCTTTGTTGAGCCTGAGGTTATACGTGTTGGGATGTGGGTCATGATAATGATCGGTGGAATAGTGGAGCTCGAGCTGCGCTTTGCGCATCTCATTGCGGTAGTCTGCCAACCGTTCATCGTCGGCATCGAATCCGAGCAGGCCGGCACTAAGCCCCATATCCGATCCCTGGGACAGATAGGTAGAGGGTAAGGAGCCGGCAAGATCGAAATAGGCGTGGACAGTCTGCGGTGTTCCTCCCATCAACTCTCTGCCGATGCGGCCGATACGGACTGCGGCGGCGCTGTGCGAACTGGACGGTCCTCTCATTATCGGGCCAATGACATCATTGAAGATACTTGGAACATTCATTCAGCACACCTCGTTTTCAATTTCATGGATCCTTTCAGGTAAAACGTATGTGGTCTTTGTCCCCAGATGAAGGTTTGGACCACCTGGAAAGCACTCTTTGAACTGACAATCAAGTGTAGTAACAAGGAAAGGTGGCGATTTCAGTTCTTCTGGATAGCTATTCCAGAGGTTCATCGGCGGTCTTCCTGTCGGCATACGAGTTGATCCGAATATGTTCAGACAGCCGATGAGATAAAAACCGTATGAATTTATGGTCGAATTGTTCGGCGTGACTCCGCGCGAGTTGTTCGGCGGCATCCGGATCTCTAGCTTGAATAGCTTCGATCATTGCCTGATGTTCCATGACACCCGGTTCATCCGGAGTCCAACCCAGATATTCGATGTGCATGTGCTGCATGCGAATACCTTCATTGAGCAATCTTTTATAAGCATGCGTCAGATAAGGATTACCGGAAGCTTCACTGATGGCCAGATGAAATTTCAGGTTGGCCTCGATCGCGGCGGTGGCACTTTTTTCTCCAACGGAGGATAAAAAAATGGACTGGGCTTCTTTAATGGCGGCAAGGTGGCCCTCCCTTCTGTTGAGTGCCGCGAGATGGTGCGTGCTTCGCTGAAGAAGACTCAGCGCATCGAGATATTTGGGCAGCAGCAGGAGATCAAAAGAGGCTACCAGCGTTGATCGGTTCGGAAGCATTACCACCAGACCATCACCCGCCAATTTGATCAGCGCCTCTCTGACGGGAGAACGTGACGTATTAAATTTCCGAGCCAACGTGGTCTCATCAAGCGCTTCGCCGGGGCGCAGAGCCAGCGTTTGGATTTCTTTGCGCAGACTATGATAAACAAGTTTCTGCCGCTCTCCCTTTATTCGTTTGTCGCTTCCGGCAGAAGACGAGATCTTTCCGATATTCATGGTCTTTATTGGCATTTTTCGTCTGGTCCTGCAAGAGAGTTCCTATCGCTTCCGGCGCCCGAAGCGGTGCGACATAGAGCAGGGTGGGGCAGGATAAACAAGCAGACGGGGCGCCCACAAGATATATCGCTTTTCCGTCGTCTTGTCCAGCCGATAGGAGATGCGCGCCATCCTGCAGTGGACGAACAAACCGTCTTGTTTCGACGAAAAATCCCTGACAGCAGGGGAACCGTGCCGGTATTCCATGGTGATCAATGCCGCCTCTTGATCCTGTTTCGTTCCGCTTTTCATCTCCCCCATGATGGGAAGTCACAACGGAAAACGAAAAACGGCCTCCTGGCAGGAACAACAAAAAACTTGATTCGTCAGCCGAGGATTGTAAAGTGGCTATTGTCGACATAATGTCGTCAATCCTCAAGGGCACACAAACCGTGCACATTGATCGCGTCTGCTTTGCTCTTAAACACAAAAATCCATTGTTTCAAAGTAGCCATCGATCATTGACTATGGTAAAAAAAGCTTTGGACAGTGAGGGTGAATTATTGATACCACTCGGTGCCCGCAGATGTCGTATCGGCATTCCGGGAATCGACCCGTGAGCTTGCTCGCTACGCCCGAGTAAGCCACCATGTTCCAGCTGGTTTTGGTCTTCTACATACAACTCCTGCCGAGCAGGGGTATGGTGTGGGATGCATAGTTTGTTTTGTGGCCCATTGATTGATAAATCAAAGGATAAGGAGGCACCTAACGCAGTATCGGATAACAAGATCAGGCAGTAGCTAATCCTTGGAATCTCAACAAAAAGGAGAGTGTAGCATGTTAAAGAAACTGAAACCTTTCGTAAGTCTCGCTCTGGCGGGTTCACTGCTGGCTTTCGGCACCACCGCAGCGCTTGCTGAACCGGAGATGATCCTGAAATTTGCCGGCCAGAATGCAACTGATCACCCGGCAACCGACATGATGAACAAAATTGCCAAAGAGATCGGTGAAAAGACGGATGGCCGCATCGAGGTAAAAGTTTTCCCCGCCAACCAACTCGGCGATTACACCCTGGTTTATGAAGAGCAGATCCGCGGTACCATCGACATGTCTTGTATTTCAGTTCCGAGTCAGTTTGATCCGCGGATGGAATTGATCTATATTAACGGCTACGTCAGCGACTACGAAGATGCAAAAAAAGTTTTTGCTCAAGATGGCTGGCTCTTCAAGAAAATGGACGAGTTCAACGAACGACTCGGCGTCAAGCTCCTGGGTTTTTTTGTTGAAGGCATGATTGGAACCGGAACCACCAAACCGGCCAATGAACCCCTCACTCCCGGTGTCGAGAAGGGTGTTCTTATCAGGGTTCCGAACATGGACGTCTACAATCTCGCCGCCCAAGCCATGGGTTACAGAACCCAGACAGTGCCGTATGCCGATGTTTACCAAGCCATCCAGACCGGCGTAGTCAACGGCGTCAACGGCTATCCGGTAGCGGCAGCGTACACCGCTCTCGGCGATGTCCTGAAACACTGGTACATGACCAATTACTCCATCGAAGTTCTCAATTACATGATCAGCGGCAAGACCTGGGAACAGATCAAGCCTGAAGATCAGCAGATCATCGCCGGCGTTCTCGCCGAAGCGACCAGCAGCAGTATCGACAAAGCGAAAGAAGTGGACGAGCACTACATGAATTTGATGCGGGAAAAAGGCATTGAAGTCCACACCTACACCAAAGAGGAACTGCTGCCCATTATGCAGGCCTGTGCTACCACATGGCCTCAGCTCGAGAAAAACATGACCAAGGAACTGATGGATGAGTTCCGCAAGGAACTTGCACCGAAGTGATGCTTTTCCTTTTGCAACGCGTTTAACCAATGAGGCGCGATCAGGGAGAATTCGTCCCCGGTCGCGCCCATGCCATGGAGCCGCCTTGTGTCAGATTTTAAAATGGAAGATACTTGTGACGCCTCTGCTGAATGCGTGAGTTCGGTAGATACGCCGAAAAATATCTTCGACCGCATCATTATCAACTCTTTTTCCGTCATCTGTTTTTTCTGTGCCACGATCCTCACGCTGATTATCTGCGTTGCCACTTTTTTTCGCTATATCCTTGAAGGAAACCTCTATGGCTATGAGGAGTGGGTCAAAATCATTGCCTTCTGGCTCTATTTCATCGGCGCGGCAATAGGGGCCTACAACCGTACGCATGTATCAGCAGATCTGGTCAACGCCTATCTGCCCGATGGCACGCTCAAAAACTTCCTGGTTGTGGTGCGTAACTTTATTACCGTCTGCGTGGCGCTTCTCTTCACCTGGTACGGATATGATTTTTTCATGTTCGGCTTCCGGGGTCCTCTGGGAACCGGTATCGCCATCCCCATGACAAGCGTCTGGAGGATACCTATGTGGATCGGGTATCTCTCTGTGTTCCTGGGCTTGTTGTTCATGGTTTATTACTTCGCCAGAGATCTTGTTATCAGCCTGCGTGACTTGTTTGGGGGAAAAAAAGGATGATTTTCGTTGCCCTGATAATTCTCATATTCTGTCTGGTCATCGGTGTTCCCGTCCCGGTAAGTTTCATGGCGTCCGCCGCCTGGTTGATTTTTTATGGCGGCCCTGCTGGAGAAGGGTACCAGGCAACGCAGCTGCTTCCTTATGGCTATGCCCAGATGAACTCGGTCTCCCTGATTGCAATTGCCCTGTTTATCGCAGCAGGGGGCATCATGGAGCGCGGCAGAATCGGTGAGAAACTGATTGATTTCGTCGACGTCTTTGTCGGCCACTACAAGAGCGGACTCGCCTTTGTCGCCGTCATCTCCTGTGCGATAGTCGGTTCTATCTGCGGGGCTGCCTGCGCTACACTGTCGTGTGTCGGTTCGATCATTTTCCCCAGGTTTTATGCCGAAGGATATCCGCGGGGGGTCGGGGCCGCACTTTTGGCCAATGCGTCGCTCCTGGGCCTGCTTATCCCGCCCAATGCCACGCTGATTATATTCGCCTGGATCAGCGGCCAATCGGTGCTGGCCTGTTTCCTGGCCACCGTGGTGCCCGGTTTTATTACGATAGCATTATTGTGCACGGTCAGCTGGTGGCTACTCCGTAAAAGCACCACGATTAAAATCGGCAAAAAGAAACACCGGACCAATCTCGATCGGGTGCGACTGCTCAAATCCAGAGGCAAGCTGGCCCTGCCGGCCCTGATGCTACCGATCATAGTCTTGGGAGGTATCTACGGCGGAGTCATGACCACCACCGAGGCCTCGGCAATGGCGGTATTTTATGCCATTCCCGTCGGCATGTTCGTCTATAAAGGGCTCAATCTGAAAAACACCTACGAGGTTATTGTCGAGACCGCGGTCACCACCGGGGTCATCATGGTCATGCTCTACAGTGTTGCGATGCTGAGCCGTCTTTATCTTCTCGAAGATCTGCCGGGCGTTTTGCTCGCGCTGTTTTACGCTGTTTCCAGTGATCCCATGGCCATCATGTTCATGATCAACCTCTTCCTGGTACTCATGGGCATGTTGATGGACGATATCAGCGTCGTTGTGCTGACCACCCCGATCCTGATGCCGATCATCATGGAACTGGGGTTCAATCCGATCCATTACGCTGCGATTGTCGGCGTCAATACCGGGCTTGGTTGCATTACTCCGCCTGCTGCACCTGTCCTGTATTTATCCGGTCGCTTAGGGGGTGCTCCCATCGACGAGATGATGAAACCATGCCTGTGGTTTATCCTACTATGCTGGGTGCCGGTACTGTTTGTGACGGTTTTCTTCCCGAAGCTGTCTCTGTTCCTGCCCCACTATATTATGGGAACACCGTGGTAACAGATTATGAATTTCTATTGCACGATCTTTGCGGTTCTGTGCTTCGCTTTTTTTCTAGCCGGCATAACGACCAATTCGCCTTTTGCATTTTTAACGGCGATGATGTTTGGTGTCCTGTCGAGGACTGCAAGTAAAAAGGGCTGGCCCAATCCCCTGTGGACTGAACGTTTCTTTTGAACGATTTATCGAACCCGAACGTAATCCTGCCGTTTCCGGCTAGTCGGCAGATCTGCCGGAAACGGCTCTTGGCCAATCTTCTGTGGGCAGTTCGAAGCTCCTGAGATCAGCGGCGTAGATTTCCTGTTTGCTTCTTATTCGGGGGATGTCCTTCGTTCCCGGCACGTGAGCTGCGTACAAGACCTGTTACCTTTTTTCCGCTACCACAACCTCGTTTGTAGGTTGTCAAACACTTCAGGGAACCTTGAAAAAATGTCATTCCGTCCAATATCAACGTTGCACAATCAAATTTTATCCTCGGAATATCATGTATATGCCTGCGGTAAAATTTTCTTGCGCGCCTCGATCTTGAACGGAATTCCGAATTTTTCAAGCTCCCCTTCAGACGAGACGGATTTTTTTTAAGCTTTTGAGGTCGTCATGAAAGACAACACGATACGTTTTTTTTCGGGAAGCGACATACGCGCCTTGCTGACCATGGAAGATTGTATAGAAGCCATGAAAAGCGCTTTCAGCTCACTGAGCGGTGGAGAAGTGGTCATGCCGGTACGGTCCCGCCTGGAGATGCTCCCGGACAATGCCAATGCGTTGTTCATGCCGGTGTACATGCCCACCATCAAAAGGGTTGGAGTGAAGAGTCTTACCAACTGCATAGACAATCCCAAAAAAGGGCTGCCTATGATCCACGCCTTGATGACGATCTTCGACTCCTCTACCGGCGAACCTCTCGCCATATTGGACGGTGAAGCCATTACCGCCATGCGAACAGGCGCCGTTTCCGGCCTGGCCACCTCCTTTCTTGCCAAAGGCTCTTCACGGACAGCTGCGATCATAGGTACCGGATTCCAGGCGGAAACCCAACTCATAGCGATTTGCACAGTGCGACCGATCACCAGGGCGTACGTCTTCGACCTGCTGACCGAAAAAGCAGAGGCGTTCGCCGGCAAAATGAGAGAGCGCCTCAATATCGAAGTCCTGGTCGCCGCATCACCGGCCGTTCTGCAGGAGGCGGACGTGGTCTGCACCGCGACTCCGTCGCGGCAACCGGTGTTTGACGATGCCTTCTTGAAACCCGGCACACACATCAATGCGGTCGGCGCTTACAAACCTGATATGGTTGAAATACCGCCGGAAACCATTATTAGAGCAAAAATAGTCGTCGATCAGCGGGACGGCTGCTTGGCGGAGGCTGGTGATATTCTTGGGCCGCTTGAGAAAAAACTTATCACCGCTGACCATATTCACGGTGAACTCGGCGAGGTAGTAACAGGTAGAGTCACTGCCCGAGAAAACGAAGAGGAGATCACGGTTTTCAAATCGGTTGGGGTTGCCGTGCAGGATCTCGTCAGTGCCGACCTCGTTCTCAGGAAGGGCCTTGAGAAAGGGATTGGCACTGAGCTGTCCCTTGCTTAGTCTTTCTCAGAACGACAACGAGGAGGACAGGCTCTTTCGGGTGATAGGTCCGGGAGAAGCAAGGGCTGCTTCGGTCTTCGGCACATGCATTTTGGAGAGGTGATGACCAATCAGACAAAGGCCTTTCTTCTGACCATCACTGTCGTGATCTTGTGGGGGACAGCGGCTTCGGCCTTTAAGATCGCTCTGGCATACGTTACGCCGTTTATTCTTCTGTTCTACTCGGCTCTGGTAT
>JAZBPM010000058.1:0-10591 GCA_036351615.1 Desulfofustis sp. | reverse complement strand
TGGCGATTATATGAAAATCAGTTCTACAGGCTGAACTTCCCGGGCTGGGCGGTCCTGCCTCCGGCTGCTGCGCTGCGGCCTGGTCGGCTGGCCTCCGAGGCCGGCAGACAGGCCATCCATGGCCTGACCGCCGGCTGCGGACGTCTTGTCCGCAGCCCTACGGGCCTGTTTCTCCGGCCCGCCGGGCCTTCGCGATGCAGCCTCCGGCAGAACCGCCCAGCCCTTCAACCGAGACGCCGCTTTCCATCGTTTGTTGTGACGTCCAGTCTTAGAGATTATATAATAACCAATACCTGGCGATTTTCAGCGGACAATTCGCTGCAAACGGAAAAAGTGCGGAAGGATCCCGGCCGTGGTGACGACCGCTCGCGGGTGGTGGGGAGGTGTCGGTGTCGGCAGAAGCAGCGAGTGTGAACAAAAAAAACGAATCGCCACGTTGTTTTCCACCGGTGGCCGCAGCGCACGCTCGGGTCTTGATTCTTGGATCGTTTCCCGGGATACGTTCGCTGGCGCAGCAAGAGTATTACGCCCACCCGAGAAATGCGTTCTGGCCGATCATGGGTGATCTGCTTGGCTTTGATCCACACGCCCCGTATGGTGAGCGTCTGCAGACGTTACGTGATCGGGGAGTGGCCTTGTGGGATGTGCTGCACTGCTGCGAGCGGGTCGGCAGCCTCGATGCGGCGATCGATCCAGCCTCGGTTCGGGTCAATGATTTCGACGGTTTTTTTCGGGCGCACCGTTTCGTGCAGGCTGTGTGTTTTAACGGCAGGCGGGCCGAGGCGGAATATGTCAAAGCGGTCGGGCCGATTCACTCGGCGCTGCCGTCGATTCCGGAATTGGTGTGCCTGCCGTCGACCAGTCCGGCCATGGCATCGCTACGCTATCACGACAAACGTGACACTTGGCGGGTTATCTGTGATTATCTATGATGTGCGGAGCCGGGGTAGGACGTGGGACGGGACGTCAGGCGGGCGGTAGTGCCCGCCTGACGGGATGCGAGCAAGGTATGGATCAGCTCTTCCAGAGACCGTGCAGGTTGCAATATTCGCGAACGGTGACCGTGTCTGCTTCAACCGGGAAAAAGGCCTTCGGTTCCTGGCCGGGCTTGAGAAAGACTTTGTAGCTGGTACCGTTGGTGTTGAGTTCGATCCACTCGATATAGTGCTTTTCTTCCATCGGATGCGGTACCGAGCCGACGACGACTTCCCAGCCGCCGGATACTTTGGTGGCCACCGGTACATGCTTTTCCTGCGCGGCATCGACGGTGTTTTCACTCATCAGCACCATATCCTGGCCGCAGCAGACGAGAGCCCCGGCTCCACCGGTCATCACTTCGACGATATTGCCGCAGACTTTACACTTATACACTTCGAGTCGTTTTGCCATGATGGTTCCTCCTTCATTGTTTACGATAACGAGCCACTCGACAGGTTACAACGGCGGGTTGAATATGTATCGTGACCGTCGGTCGGCGTGACTCGCGGGAAATGGAACGGGATGCCTTGTCTGTAAGGCGAATGGTTATTATTACTCTTATTATTCTAACAAATTGAAATTTTCTGTCAACAAGTTATTGAACTGATTGTGAAACAATGGTTATCTGAAGAGGGTTCCCGCTATCAATTTTATAATTAGAACGTTGATTTTCGACAGGATCTTCCGCGACTCGGCATTGACTTTGCTGCGGTCGTGTCTGATAGATTAGCACAATAGGGAATGCAGTGTCGAAGCCTGCACAAATCACAATTGTTACAGGAGGGATTATTATGTTGAAGAAAAAACTGATGACGGCGTTGCTCGCCGGTTTCGTCCTCGTTGCCGCACCTCTTTACGCTGACGCGTATGACCATGAAGTTACGGCCCGGGGCATGAGCTTTTCCTGGACGGTTGACGGCGATACGCTCAAGGGCAAAATGTCTGCCAAAACCGGCGGCTGGGTGGCGGTGGGATTCAATCCGAGCAATAAAATGAAAGATGCCAACATCGTCATCGGTTACGTCGAGGATGGCACCGGCACCATCGCCGATCATTTCGGCGACAAGGCGACGGGGCACTCCGAAGATACCGATTTGGGAGGCACCAGTGATGTTACCCTGGTCGGTGCCAGTGAGGAAGACGGCATGACGACCATCGAATTCACGCTGCCGATGGCGTCCGGTGACGCTTATGACTCCGCTTTGACCGCCGATGGCGACACCGTGCTGCTGCTGGCCTACGGTCCGGATCGCGACAGTTTCCGGCCTCGACACAGCTATCGTGGAACGAAGACGGTCAACCTGGCCACCGGCGCCGAGAAATAGTCCGGGGGTATGCCGATGTCGATCAGCCGGGCGGGATATCTGGCACTGGTACTTCTGCCGGCCCTGTTGCTAGTACCGGTGGTGGTTCCGGCTGCCGACTCGGCCGGCCCGCCGGAACCGCCCCGAGTCATCAGCGTTGACGAGCAAACCGGGGCGACGCTGCCGCTGGAGTCCCGGTTTCTTGACGAGGACGGCACCTCGGTGACCCTCGGCAGCCTGATCGACAAGCCGACGATCCTGCTGCCCATCTATTTCACCTGCCCGAACAGCTGCAGCACCAACCTGGCTAACCTGGCGATTGCCATGGACCGGATGAAGCTGCAGGCCGGCCGTGACTATCGCGCTATCGCGCTCAGTTTTGATGATGAGGAGACGCCGGAAACCGCCCGCAGTGCCAAGGCTAATTACCTCAATCTCCTCGACGATGATTTTCCCGCGGATCAATGGCGCTTTCTTACCGGTAGCCGGGCCGCCATCGATGCGGTGCTTGACAGTGTCGGCTTTTCCTACAAAAAGCTGGCCGACGGCACCTTTATCCACCCGTCGATGCTGGTCGTTCTCGCTGACAGCGGCATGATCATCAAATATGTATACGGGACCTTCATTCCCGGCGATATCGAGATCGCGCTGGCTGAAGCGCAGCGAGGGCGGCCGGCCACATCGATCAAACGATTCCTCGATTATTGCTTCAATTACGACCCGACTGCGACCAATGCGGTTTTCGAGACGGTCAAACTGCTGATCGTCGGAACGTTCCTTCTTGGTCTGGCGTTCTTTTTCGTCCGTATTCTGAGAAAAAAAGGGGGCAGGTGAGCACCGTGACTGAACTTCGTGATTCTCGACACTTTCCGGCTGAACAGGCGTCATTTTTTGAGACGACGTCGCCTCCGGGACAAAAAGGTATTTGGGCCTGGCTGCTGACCCACGACCATAAACGGCTCGCCCTGATGTATCTCTGGGCGGTCTTTTTCTGGCTGACGCTTGCCCTGCTGCTCGGTCTGGCATTACGGGTGGAATTGATGGCCATCGGCGAGACGATCATGCCGGCCGATGTTTATAACGCGGTCTTCACGCTGCATGGCGTGATCATGATCTTTCTTTTCGTGATCCCGGCGATTCCAGCCATTTTCGGCAACTTCCTGCTGCCGATTCAGATCGGCGCCGACGATGTGTTCTTCCCGCGGTTGAACCTGCTGTCCTGGTATCTGTATATACTCGGCGGGGCGGTGGCCATCATCTCGCTCTTTACCGGCGACGGTTTTGCCGACACCGGCTGGACCTTTTATGTGCCGTTCAGCGTCACCACCGAGACCAACGTTTCGCTGACCGTGTCCGCCGCGTTCATTCTCGGCATGTCGTCGCTGTTGACCGGACTCAATTTCGTGACCACGGTGCATCGCATGCGGGTGAGGAACATGGGCTGGCTGCAGATTCCGCTGTTCACCTGGTCGCTCTACGCAACCGCCTGGGTGCAGATCCTTGCCACGCCGGTGGTGTCGATCACGCTGGTGCTCGTGGTGCTGGAGCGTTTTCTCAATATCGGCCTGTTCGACCCAGACCGGGGCGGCGATCCGCTGCTCTACCAGCATTTGTTCTGGATGTATTCACACCCGGCGGTCTATATCATGATCCTGCCCGGTATGGGGGTGATTTCGGAAATCATCCCGGTTTTTTCCCGCAAGGCGATTTTCGGCTACAAAGGGATCGTCGTCTCTTCACTGGCCATCGCCATTGCCGGATCACTCGTCTGGGCGCATCACATGTATACCAGCGGCATGAGCGATGTGTCGGTCTTCGTTTTCTCGCTGCTCACCTTTCTGGTGGCCATCCCGAGTGCGATCAAGGTGTTTTCCTGGGTGTCGACCATGTACAAGGGCTCCATCCTGATGACCCCGCCCTTGCTGCTCGCCCTGGTCTTCATCTATCTCTTTACGGTTGGGGGCCTGACCGGCCTGGTTATCGGCGCGGCCGGAACCAATATCCACGTTCATGACACCCATTTCATCGTGGCCCACTTCCATTTCACGATGTTCGGCGGTACCGGTTTCGCCTTCTTTGCTGCGTTGCACTTCTGGTGGCCGAAGATGTTCGGCCTGATGTATAACTTCAAGCGGGCCTATCTCGGCACGATTCTGGCGACCGTCGGTTTTATTTTCCATTACGTGCCGATGTTCATCCTCGGGATGCAGGGCATGCCCCGGCGCTACTTCGATTACCTGCCGCACTTCGAGACCGGCAACTTCCTGGCCGGTTTCGGCGGTATTCTCCTGGTGGCCGGCATCTTGCTGATGTTTATCAACCTGTGGCTCAGCTTTGTCAGCCGGGAGCGGGCCGAGGGCGACCCATGGGGTGCCACGACGCTGGAATGGGCGGTGCCGTCTCCCCCGCCGGTCCACAACTTTATCGAAGAGCCGAGAGTCCTCGATTATCCGTATGATTTCTCGGATGTCCTGAGGCGCGCCGCCGAACGGGAAAAAGGGAATTGAGCCATGGAAAAGGCGATCGACAAAACCGGCGTGCGCATCGGCATGTGGATCTTTCTCTACTCGGAGATCATCCTTTTCGGCGGCCTCTTTGTCCTCTATGCCGTTTATTTTCATAATTTTCCGGATGATTTTGCGGCCGGCGGCAAAGAGCTCAACCGGATCATCGGCACCATCAACACCCTGGTTCTGCTGATCAGCAGTTTTACCGTGGCCGCCTCAATCACGGCCGTTCAGCGCCAAAAGACCGGTCAGGCCATTGCCTTGATTCTCTTCTCGCTGGGATGCGGTTTGCTCTTCCTGGTCAACAAGTATTTTGAGTGGGGGGCCAAATTCGCGCACGGGCTGTATCCGAATTCCGATCGCCTGTATGAAGAGGGACCGGGCTTCAACATCTTTTTCGGTCTGTACTACACGATAACCGGATTACACGGTTTACACGTTATTATCGGCATGATCCTGCTATCGATCTCGCTGGTCCTGGTGATCAGGGGGCGGGTTACCGCCCAGCGCTTTGCGATGCTGGAGAACAGCGGGTTGTACTGGCACCTGGTCGATCTGATCTGGATATACGTCTTTCCCCTGTTTTACCTGGTGCTATGATGGTAACGAAGGAGCGGATAATGGAAGAAGAGCAAGAACACCAACTCAGTTACCGTTTTCTCGCACTCATTCTCGGCGGGCTGGTCGTCCTGACTGCAGTGACTGTCGGGGTCTCCTATGTCGACTGGGGTTTTTTGAATGTGCCGATCAGTCTCTTCGTCGCCTCCTGCAAGGCGACCCTGGTGCTGCTTTTTTTCATGCATATCAAGTACGAGGGGATGGCGATCAAAGTATCTTTTATCAGTACGGTTATCTTCCTGGCCATCATGATCAGTTTTACCTTTTGGGATGTGGCGTTCCGGTAACCATCTTGGAGAGAGCGGGGGAGTATGGATCCTGTAAGAGGCGTTGACCTGGCGTTCTGGTATATTCTCGGTATCTCGATCATTCTGCTGATCGGCATCACCGTGGTGATGATTGTCTTCGTCATCAAATATCGGCGTAGCAAACACCCGGTGCCGGTCGATATCCGGGACAACCTGAACTTGGAAGTGGTCTGGACGGTATTGCCGACCTTGATCGCTTTGACCATGTTCTGGGTTGGCTGGCAGTCCTATCTGGGGCTGCGCAATGTCCCGGAGGATGCCTTGGAGATCGATGTGGCCGGGCAGATGTTCTCCTGGATTTTCGTCTATCCCAACGACAAGGAGACCGAGAACCAGCTTGTTGTGCCGCTCGGCCGGGCGGTCAAACTCAATATTTCTTCCTGGGACGTCCTGCACAGTTTCTATATCCCGTCCTATCGCATCAAGGTGGACGCCGTACGCGGTATGGATACCTACGCCTGGTTTCGCGCCGACAAGGCCGGCGAGTATGACATTCTCTGCACCGAATTCTGCGGTCTCGGCCATTCCCAGATGGTTGCCAAGCTGCGAATCGTGCCGGAGGAGCAATATCTGGCCTGGCTCGAGGAAGACGAATGAATCGCTGCACTGCAGCGCATGCCGGCCCCGAACGGCGCGCTGTCGGGACTGTGTCGATCCGGTTGATTCGAACCGCCAAGGCGCCGCTCTGCGCTGCCGTGGCAGCTTCAGCGATTTTCGGATTGCTGCTGGCCCGGCCTGTACTGGATGGCAGGGCGATGATGTTGTTTGCCTCGGTCTTTCTGCTGGCCTGTGGTGCCGCGTCACTCAACAGCTATCAGGACCACCGTTGGGACCGGCTGCTGCGGCGCACGCGCGACCGGCCGCTGGCCAGCGGCGAGTTGCCGCTGCGGGCGGCACTCTGGCAAGCAGTACTCATGTTTGCTGCCGGGGTGCTCTTGCTCTTGCTCCTGCCCGAGCCGCAGGCGCCGTTGTCGGTGGCATTGACCGTTGTCCTGCTCTATAACGGTATCTATACGCCGCTCAAGCTTCGCACCAGTTGGGCGGTACTGCCCGGTGCAGTCTGTGGCGCGCTGCCTCCCTACCTTGGATGGCTTGCCGGCGGCGGGCCGTTTGCGGCCGCCGAAATCTTCATTGCCATGGCGGTTTTGGCCCTCTGGCAGGTGCCCCATTTTTGGCTGGTCACGCTCAATTATCGGGATGATTATCGGCAGTTGTCGCTGCCGGCTCTGGTCAGGGAAATGCCGGAGGACAATCTTCGCCTGCTCGCGCTGATCTGGATATTGGCCCTGGTGTCGGCCGTGCACTCTCTGCTGCTTGTCCGGCCGTTGTCGCCATTATGGCTGCCGGTGCCGATCTCAGCTCTGTCGCTGGGGCTGGCGGCGATTTCCGGCTATGCACTGCTTGGCTCCCGAACACCCGGCTACCGGGTGCTCTTTGCGCTGATGAACCTTTTTCTTCTGTTGGTAATGGCGTTGTTTTCCTTCGGCAGTCTTGGCCGGTGACATGAGGGGAACGTGGAAATGCGAAACTTCGTTCACGATCGAAAAACGCGAGAACATTTATCCGCAGGCACATGTCTGCTAGCCGGAGGATAAAATTTGATTGTGTACCGAAGAGATCGGGTGAAATCCGAATTTTTCAAGGTTCCCATGATTATAACGAGGTGGTCGCATGGGTGATGGCAAAAAGAAATGTTGCGGCAAATATGAGAAGAAAGGAAAACATTGCGGTGGTTGTCCGTTAGTCGGGGACACGAAAAAGTGTAAATCCGACAAGGATTATTGCAAGGGCTGTAAAACCGGCGACAAGAAAAAGAAGAAAGGTAAAAAGAAAAAGAAGTGACCGCTCAGCGGCCACTCGCACGGCTTTTCCGCAGACTCTCCCCAATGGTTTTGCCCTGGGCCTTGGCCGACAGCAGCTGCTGCCGGGTATGGCCGAAGCGATGATAGCGGGAAGCAAGCAGGGCTATCTTCTCGGGCCTAAAACCGGCCGATTTCAGGAAAACTCCAAGGGTGCTCCACGGTTCACGGACCGGATGAGTGAAGACCAGCGCGTTTTCGACGCGGTCGGTGAATCGGTTCAGCATGCGCTTCAGGATCCACTGATGGTAACGGTAGTAACCGCGGCAGGATATCAATGGCAGCACCCGTTGCCCACTGAAGATGCGTTGACCATAGCGGTCGAGCAGACTGAGGATCGGGCCGCTTGGGTTGTATGACCAGGTCGGACCGGCCAGAACCACCAAGTCGAACGACCGGAAGCAAGCCTTTGAGACAGGATGGATTGGGGTCCGTCGTCGCAAAAAGGTGACGAGCATCATCCACAGTGTGCGGAGAATGGTGCCAAACGGCCAGCCGATCCGGTTTTGCGGCTGGAGTTGTTCGATAACGACGACAACTCCCTGGCTGCGCAGCCCGGCAGCAAAAAGATTGATCAGGCCGCGACTCTGGCCGCTGAGGCTGAAATAAACGATCAGGACACGGGGCGGATCGACAGGGTGATACACGATTTGCTACTACCGGCAGTTTGATTACCAAACGGTGGTGTCCGGAAAATCACGCATGGTCCCGCCCACGGCCAGGCTCACGGGGGCGGGTAACAGCTACTGGTACCACGTTCTCGGGCCGGGAACAACATATGTTGTCAGGAAAGGGAAAAAACAGGCGTTTGACCGGTCGGATTCGGTTGGCGGTGGGGGCGGCAGGAGAAGAACCCCGCCGCTCCCGGACACGGGAAGCGGCGGGGAGAGAGCGGCGGGTTTAGCCGTCGTATTTCCAGAATGCGTCTTTTTCCGCACCGCAGACCGGACAGACCCAATCATCGGGCAGTTTTTCCCACGGGGTATCCGGGTCGACACCGTTGGCAACGTCTCCCTCGGCCGGATCGTAAATATAACCGCACGGGCATTCCCATTTCTGCATAAGAGCCTCCATTGTTGAGTTGATCGGGGGTGATTATGTGAGAACAATTCTCTGTTGGGAATCAGTATAGCTTATTGTCGCGCACTGTCAATACCAACTCGCCCTCATCAGCCACCTTTTCTCATGGTTCCTGTGATTTCAGGGAGTCTTGAAGAAATGCCATTTTGCCTCTTCTTGCCGTTGTGTCAGTAGATTTTATCTCTGGAATATTATGTGCATGGCTGCAGCAAAAATTTCTTGAGCGCCTCAATCTTGAGCGTAAATTCGGATTTTTCAAGCTCCCCTCCAGTGCGTAGGGGATAGAACAATCGGTTCCCCGGGCTGGCCGGCCCTGCCGGAGGCTGCATCGCGAAGGCCCGGCGGGCCGGAGAATCAGGCCCGTAGGGCTGCGGGCAGGACGTCCGCAGCCGGCGGTCAGGCCATGGATGGCCTGTCTGCCGGCCTCGGAGGCCAGTCGATCAGGCCGCAGCGCAGCAGCCGGAGGTAGGGCTGGTCAGCCCTACCGGCCACGCTGCCGATTTTCATCGTTCCTTGCGGTCTCTCTTATGGGGTCAGCCGAGGTTGCGCCGTATGATTTCCTTGGCCGGTATGAGTGCTGTCGCCGTGGCCGACACGATATTGCCGGCTACGCCCGGACCGTCACCGGCCATGAAGAGACCGCTGATGGCCGTTTCCAGATTGTTGTCCGTTTCAACCTGGGTCGCGAAAAATTTGATCTCCGGCGCATAGAGCATGGTCTCGTCATTGGCGACACCGGGAACCACCTGGTTGAGCTGTTCCAGGCCGTCAATGATGTTTGACAGGATTCGCTCCGGCAGGGCCATCGCTATATCGCCGCACGTCACGTTCTTCAGGGTCGGGTCGATATAGCTGTTGCGGATCCGGTTCCAGGTCGAGCGTCGGCCGCGTTTCAGATCCCCGTAGCGTTGCAGGATCGGTTTGCCGCCGCCGATCAGCGTTGCCAGCTTGCCGATCGACTCGCCGTAGGCCTGGTTGTCCTCCACCGGGTCGGTCAGCACGACTTTCGAGAGAAAGGCGAAATTACTATTGTCGCTTTTCCGGTCGGTGTAGGCATGACCATTGACACAGACGAAATGCTGGTAGTTTTCCAAGGCGACGAAGCCGCCGAAATTGGTGCAGAACGTCCGGGTCTGATCGTCGTAGCGGCTGGTCCTGATAAAAAAGGTCGGATCGTAGATGATCGAGCAGAGATCCTGCATGATCTCATTATGCACCTCGACCCGGACACCGACCTCGATACCGCGCTGGGAAACGGCGATACCGTTCTTTCTGGCCAGCATGCCGATCCATTCGGCGCCGACCCGGCCTGGCGCCATGATGATATACGGGGCGTGGTAGGTAGCCTGGTTGGTGACCAGTCCGGAAACCCGGCCGTTGTCGACGATGATATCGCAGGCCTCTTCGAGATGGTGGAAGACCACCCCGCGCGATTCGATATAGTCGGCCATCCCGGCGATATGGTTGGGCAGGTTGTTGCTGCCCAGATGTTTCTGTTTGATGATCAGCAGGTCGATACCGCGCTTCCGTGCCTCGAGCCTGATTCTGTGGGCTCTTTCCAGATCCGTGGGGAAGACCGGTCCGTCCATGCCGAAGCGGTTAAAAATCAGTTCCGTCTCGTCGATCAGCGCACAGGCGGCGGCTTCGGGTAAAAACTGGGTAAGGTCGGTCTTGCCGAGTTTATGTATGAAGTTGAGTTTGCCGTCCGAGAACAGGCCGGCACCGCCGATGCCACAGAGGATGTTGCAGGGTTGACAATGAATGCAGCCCTTGTCCTTGATCGGGCAGCTGCGGTTGAGCGGCGCCCGGCCCTTGTCGATCACCAGAACGCGGAGCTTCGAATGCTCCGCCAGATAATATGCGCCGAATAGTCCGGCCGGCCCTCCGCCGACGATGATTACGTCGAAGGAGCGTTTATCCATAGATCGTTTCATACT
>JAZBPM010000057.1:0-4361 GCA_036351615.1 Desulfofustis sp. | reverse complement strand
GCGTGGGTGTCGAAAAAGGTATCGAACAGTCCGGAGCAGCCGATATCGCTGACCACTGCCACCTGGTTGCCGGCACGATCCAGCCGGCCAAGTGCCTGGTCAAGGGCGTGGACCGTCTGTTCATGGGAGCAGCCCGGGCAGAAGACCGGTGGTCGTTGGGCGTTGAGCAGACTTTTCATGGCCGCAGTACCGCAGTGATTTCTTCGGGACTGATCAACTCCCCATCCATCCGGGTGTGATGGATTACTTCCTTGCCCGAACAGAGGCGATCTATTTCTGTTTTATACAGGCCAAGATTCATCTCGATCAACACGATGCGATCGGCGGCACCAATGGTCTCCCGGAGAAGTTTGACCGGTACCGGAAACAGGGTTTTTACGATCAACAGTGAGATATCGTGGCCGTTGAGGCGCAGCACGGCAACGGCTTGCCTGGCTGCCCGTGCGCTAACCCCGTAAGTAATGACGAGCGTTGCACAGCGCGGTTCACCGAGCATCTCGTAAAAACTGAACTCGTCGACATATTTGTCGATCTTTTGCGCCAATCGGCGGATGGTCGCCCCGATTTGTTGTGTATCGCCGGTGATATAGCCGTCCGCTCCGTGTGTCGAAGAGGTCTGCCGAACCAGCCGTTGACCGCCTATCGGTAGAAAATAGGGTACGTCACTGCCTGCCGGCGCCTGGAAGGGGAGAAACGGCTGGTCGGCGGGGCATGTTGTCCTATCGATGATTGGTGGTAGTTGGAGTTCCGCCAGTTCAACACTCTCTCTGGTCATGCCGATTTCCTTGTTGGAAGCGATAAAGACGGGACAGCGAAAGCGCTCGGCAAGGTTGAAGGCGTGACCGGTAAGGTGGTAGCAATCGACGGCATCGACCGGTGCCAGCACGATGACCGGCAGGCCGCCGCTGTTGCCCCAGCGCAGGAACTGGATATCCCCGTCGGCCCCCTTGGTGGCCGATCCGGTGGACGGTCCGAGTCGCTGGACATCGACGATCACCAGTGGGATCTCGCCGCCGATGGCAAAGGAGATTTGCTCGCTATACAGGCTGATTCCCGGCCCCGAAGTGGCAGTCATTGCTTTCATACCGGCCATGGACGCGCCGATACAGAAACCGATCGAGGCAATCTCGTCCTCGCCTTGCAGGCAGATGCCGCCGACGGGTGGCAGCATTTTGACCATCTGGTGAAAGATCGTTGTGGCCGGGGTGATCGGATAACCGGCAAAGAAGCGGCAGCCGGCATCGACAGCGGCATGGCTGATCGCTTCGTTGCCGTCAATAAAACAACGGGCCATGATGTTCCCTGGTATCAGGTTCCCATCAGTGATGGTGGTTGACAGGTCCGGCAGCTCCATCTGCGGATCTATTTGAGCAGAAAGCCTTTCGATTGCAAGAAGGCAAACATATGCGGACGTGCTTCCTTGACCAGCATGTCGGCGATCTGCTCGCTCCATGAATTGTCTTTGGTGCCACCGGTCCTCGTTCGGTAATAGACCCGGACTCGCTCATCGTAGGTCTCGATAGCGGCGGCGTCGCCGGCATCCACGTATCGTTCCTGTTTGAGGACGACATCGAGCGGCAGGCGTGGCTTGGTTTCAGGATTCTGGGCCGGGTAACCGAGGCACATGCCGAAAACCGGATAGACCAATTCCGGCAGTTCGAGAAGGCGATCTGCGTCACCGATGCGATTTCTGATAGCGCCGATATAACAGCCGCCAAGTCCGAGAGATTCTGCGCCGACCATCACGTTTTGAGCAAACAGCGCGCAGTCCAGTGAGGCTGTCAGGAATTGTTCGGTATAGCCTGACAACATCGCTGACCCATGCATTGAGCAGGCCAGCCGGTGACGCTGCATATCGGCGCAAAAGATAAGAAAGACAGGGGCTTCCAATACATATTTCTGGCCGGCCGTGTACTCGCAGAGGGCCTGGCGTGATTGTCGATCGTTGACCTGAATGACGGTACACGCTTGAATAAACGAGGACGTTGCGGCACATTGACCGGCGCGAATCAATTCCTCGACAATGGACTGATCGACCGCACGGTCGGTGAATTTCCTGATGGAACGGTGACCGGTGAGCAGCTTGATTACGTCATTCATAGCGTGCCATTGGTTTCTGGGGGATCGTGATAACCGCACTGACCGATCACTGCCATGATGACCGGCGAGCCGCATTATACCGAAGATGAACCGGATTGCCATCTCGATCTCTGTCCGGTGACATATCGCTCATGCGGCACCCCTTGTCTTCGCCTGCCGCCGGTAGGTCAATCAACCATTGTTAATGTCCGGGAAAACAGGTAAACGAATGGACAAACGTACTGCAAAAAAACTCGTTTTCGCCGAGAACGCCGTGCCGCAGTCCACTGTCTTCACCGTGACAGTGTTGTCCAGTGGTCCGCGAGAGAGGAAAGAGATGCACCTCAGCAAGAATGTCTTAAAGACGACCTGTTCCTTCTGGATTTCAGACAAGCAGGTCGATTGTTTTTTCGATACGGTCGATCTGTTTTTTATCCTCGGGGTCGGCCGTTCCGGCACGACGCTGCTGGCCCGGTTACTTGGTGCAGATCCTGCAGCCGCCGTTTTTCATGAACCGATTTCCGACGATTTTAAGGCGTTCGTCCAGGCCCACAAGTCAGCGATGGCGGCCCGGCAGTATCTGTCTAGGTTTCGCAAGAAAATGATGTACCTGCTGGTCCGGCACCGGAAGATCGCCATCTATGGCGAGGTGAATTCCGCGTTGCGCTATCATGGAGATGCGCTGCGCCGATGTTTTCCGCACGCCAAGTTGCTGCACCTGGTACGCGACCCGCGGGATGTGGTGCGTTCGCTCTATTCTCGGAAGCATTATACAGCAAAGGGCAAGGATCATCATCTACTGTCACCGGGCAGCGACGATCCGCTGGCCGGCAGTTGGCAGGAAATGTCACGCTTTGCCCGGCTGTGCTGGCTCTGGGTCGACGCCAATCGGCGGCTGCGTCGCGATGTCGGCAGGCTGTTGCACTTTGAAAAATTAATCATTGATTACAGCTATTTCAACAGTGAGGTTGAAAACTATCTGAACCTTAATGTTGGCAAAGAGCGCTGGCTCCAGGCGGTTGAGCGGCCGGCAAATCCTACCGATGCCCATCTGCTCCCACCGTGGCCGCAGTGGAGTGCAGAGATGAAGCAGACGTTTTTGGATATCTGTGCAGATGAAATGAGTGCGTGCGGATACACGGTGTGACAGCCACGAGCGAACGTTACAGCAAATGATGAAAATCGGCGCGGTGGACTGACGGTTTAGCCATGATGTTGACAAGTGCATTCAACGGCGATGCAGTGAAATCTTCAGGAAATAGTCGCATCGACGCAGATGCGATAGGAGGACGGACTGTTGTGGCCGCAGACGGTGACTGAGCTTTCCAAGACGCGACGTCCCTTAGCCCTGGCGGCATTCCGGAGAACGGCTTTGCTCTCGGCAAACTGTCCACGAGGTTGGAATTCATAGAGATGGAGTCGGCCGGACGGCCGCAGGTGCTCGATGGCCAGATCAAGAAACTGTCGTGCTGCGCCGGGCAGCGGCATGATAACCCGGTCGAATCTGCGATCAAGTTCGGGTATGACCTGGATGACGTCTCCGCATATCAGGGAGACGACGGCCTGAGCTTTATTCTTTCTCACGTTGATGAGCCCATATCGATGGGCTGCGATATTTTTTTCCACACCGACAACGGTGGCGGCCGGACTGTGTCGGGCAAGTTGTAAGGGGTAGGGGGCGGCGCCGGAGAACATGACCAGAATCTGTTCCGGCCTTATGACCTGATCGACGATCCGTTTCCGTTCGTTGCCGCTTCGCGGTGAGAAGTAGATCTCGCTCAGGTCGAGCTCGAGACTGACACCAAATTCCCGGTGCACTGTTGTCAGTCGCTGCTCTCCGGCAATTACGGTGAGGGGCAGGGTGCGGTATTCGCCTCCGTGCTGTCCGGCCCGGCGAGCGACCACCCGAATGCGTTTGTTCATCGACAGGATTGTATCGCCGATCAACCGTTCATGGTGAAGCAGTGGCGGTGGAATGATGATGACGGCGATGTCTCCGATCATGTCGTAGGATCGGACGACAAGGGACAATTCGTCAGCGGGGAGAATCTCTTGCAGTGCCTGTTTTAGATTCATGGAGTGGTCTGAAGCTGAAGAGCAGGTGGTCGCCATCGTAGGCAAAATTTAAGTTTAATGCAATTCAAGTAGACAATCCGCCGGAAAATCGGAAATAATACTGGTAACGCTTGGTGACCAGACGATAGACGATCTGCACGAGCATAACAAGGGAACCTTGTGAGATTGTTGTTTCGTCCAATGTCAGCGGTACGCAATCAAATGGT
>JAZBPM010000056.1:0-6709 GCA_036351615.1 Desulfofustis sp. | reverse complement strand
GTGCAAAAAAGAGCTTTTCGTGTTGGGGGTGTCCGTTTTTGTCGACATGCCTGGTTCCTCGGGTATTGAAATCATACCGGCCGTTTCCCGCCGGCAGAAAAAAACAGTGGTCAGCTTGTTTCTGGCGTTATCGGTGCTATAATGTCGTGACAGGATACAAACGACCGGTCGACGAAGCAAGTACTCCCGGTAGGGAGCAGGGATTTTGGGCGACGGGTCCGAGATAGCGTCATGGTTCTTGCGTTTTGTTAATAGTAATGTATAATACGCTGTTTGTGTCGTTTTTAAAAAAAATATGCATGCGGTCTCAGAGCCGCTTGCATTTTTTTTGTTATGTCATAGCGTTAGTGCAAATCTTTGACGGTTTCTCGCACGTGCGTTTTGCAGTCGCTGCGCAGCCGATAGGGGCATGAACGGCGAGGTTTTGCGCCAGAGCCTGCATGCTGTTGCGAATCCGTCACGTTAATCTGCCATATATCGTGCTGCGGTTGTCTGTTGTGGTGCGGGTCCATGTGCGAGTTATCCTTCAATCCGAGTCATGGAGATAATTCACCGGTGCTTTCCGAACTCAAAGAAAACCTGCTCAAAGCTGGGAAAACAGAAGGTTGTATCAGTTTCGATGATCTGAACGACCTGCTGCCCGAAGATATTAAAGATCCTCGTGATATCGAGAAGATCTTCAATTTCCTCGGGGATCACAACATCGAGATCGTCACCGAGGAAAAATCGGGCGAGAAGCGGACCCTGTCCGGTGAAATCTGGGAAAAGAAAGACGATGATGACGGTGATCTGCAGGACGACGAACCGACAATCGGGCTTTCCGAAGACGACGAGCATGACGCGGAAGAAACGACGACCACTTACCTACGGGAAATGGGGCGTTTCGACCTGCTGACACCTGAGGAAGAGGCCAAGTACAGCAAGACCATCCGCCAGGGATTCGAGTCGATTATCAAGGCCATTCGGGAAGACGGCTCGGCTACCAAGGAGATCGACTTGCTGCGTGAGCGCATCGATCTCTGGGAAAAGCGCGACCCGACGTTGAAGCCCAAGAAGCAGCAGCTCAACTTCATGCGCTACAACGTCTGCAGCGCAGCAAAAAAATATCCCGAGATCCGTGAGCTGTTCGAACTGCAGGCGAAAATGGAGGCCTACAGCCGCTCCATCGAGGTGGCCAAGGACACGATGATCCGGGCCAACCTGCGCCTGGTAGTATCCATCGCCAAGCGCTACATGCACCAGGGGCTGACCCTGGCCGATTTGATCCAGGAAGGCAACCTCGGTCTGATGCGGGCTGTTTTCCGCTTCGACTATACCAAGGGCAACAAGTTCTCCACGTATGCGAGCTGGTGGATTCGCCAGGCGATCACCCGGGCGATTCTCGACAAGACGAGGACCATTCGCTTGCCGGTCCATTTCCTCGAACTGCGCAGCCAGTTCTTCAAGGCCTTCTACGCGCTCTACAAGGAATTGGGACGCGAACCGACGCCGCTGGAGATCTCCAAGGCCACCAGCCTGCCGATGGACAAAATCCTCTCCATCCTCGAGGCGTCCCGCGAACCGATTTCTCTGGAAACACCGGTCGGCGACGACGATTCGACGCTGGGTGATTTCCTGGAAAACCAGGAGTCGCAGTCGCCGTACGAGGCGGTGCAGACCAGAGAGTTGGCCGGCCGGGTTAAAGAGATCCTGTCGACCCTGTCCGAGCGGGAGGAAAAAATCATCCGTCTGCGTTTCGGTATCGGTGAAAAGGCCGAGTACACCCTTGAGGAAATCGGCAAGCGTTTCAACGTGTCCCGTGAACGAATCAGGCAGATCGAGAAAAAGGCGCTCAACCGGTTGCGTCATTCAAGTCGGCGAGAGAAATTAAAGTATTTTATCGATTGATCCTCATCCCCGTCAACATCCATTCCAAGCCGGTTACCGGTAACCGGCTTTTTTTATTGCCGTGAAAAATCGAATTGCAGAGGCCGGCCTGGCCGGTATCCATGACAAAGTGATCGCCGGGCAGCGCCTCGACGGTAAAGATGCACTTCAGCTCTATCGCTGCACCGACATCCTGGCCGTCGGCTACCTGGCCAACCTTGTTCGGGAGCGCATCAACGGCGACCGCACCTACTTCATCTACAACCAGCACATCAACTACTCCAACATCTGTACCAATCTCTGTTCGTTTTGCGCTTTCGGCCGGCGAAAAGGGGATGCACTGGCCTACGAGATGAGCGTCGATGAGGTCAAGGAGAAGGTACGTGCCCGCCTTGACGAGCCGATTGTAGAAATCCATATGGTCGGCGGTATCCATCCGGACCTGCCGTTCGACTATTACCTGGAGCTGCTGCGCGGCATCAAAGAGGTGCGGCCCGATGTCCATATCCAGGCCTTTACCTGCGTAGAGATCGCCCACCTGGCAGAGTTGTACGGTCGATCTGCCGAGCAGACGCTGACGGCGTTGCGCCAGGCTGGACTCGGTTCGTTGCCCGGCGGCGGCGCTGAAGTATTCAGCCCCCGTATCCGCGAGAAGACCTGCAAGGATAAGCTGTCCGGTGAGGACTGGCTCGAGGTTGCCAAAACGGCTCATCGCCAGGGACTCTATACCAACGCGACAATGCTGTATGGCCACCTGGAGACCCTTGAGGAACGGGTTGAACACCTGCTCGCGCTGCGTGGTGCCCAGGATGAGACCGGCGGCTTTCTGGCCTTTATTCCGCTCGCCTTTCACCCCCGCAACACGGCGCTCAGTGCGCTGAGCGGGCCGACCGGCATCGATGACCTGAAAAACATCGCCGTCGCCCGACTGGTGCTCGATAATTTTCCGCATATCAAGGCCTATTGGGTGATGATCGGGCCGAAGCTGGCCCAGCTGGCCCTGTCGTTTGGCGCCGATGATATGGACGGTACCGTCAAGGAGGAGGTGATTACCCATATGGCCGGAGCCGAGACCGAGCAGGCCATCGGCAGCACCACCCTGATCGAGCTGATCCGAGAGGCCGGACGGCTGCCGGTCGAACGCACGACGCTCTACGAGACCATCGCTGAGCACGGCGATGCTGGGCATCGATGAGCTGCCGCGATATCCTAGCGGCGAGCGCTGCCGGTCAGCGGATCACCGACGATGAGTTCCTGGTAGTTGCCGAGCAGGCGGGCCTGTACGATCTAGCCTGGTGCGCCGATGCGATCAGGCAGCGGCTGCATCCCGACAAGGTGGTCAGCTACGTGATTGACCGCAACGTCAACTATACCGACATCTGCATCTCGGCCTGCACCTTCTGCGCTTATTTCAAGGCGCCGGAGAGCGGCGACGGAATGGTGCTGGACCGCGGCGAACTGCTGGCCAAAATCGAGGAGACCAAGAAGCTCGGCGGCACCCAGATTCTCTTGCAGGGTGGACTGCATCCCGATCTGCCGCTGGGTTGGTACGAAGACATGGTGGCCGCGATCAAGGCCACCGGAATCCATCTGCACGGTTTTTCGCCGCCGGAGATCGTTCATTTTGCCGAGTTGTCCGGACTGTCGATCGGTGAGGTGATCGGGCGGTTGATTGCTGCCGGACTCGATTCGATTCCCGGTGGCGGCGCCGAGATCCTCAGTGATCGGGTGCGCCGGCGGATCGCGCCGCGCAAATGCAGCGCCGACCAGTGGCTGGAGGTGATGGAAGAGGCCCACCGGCAGGGGTTGCGGACGACGGCGACGATGATGTTCGGCCACATCGAGACGATGGATGAGAGGCTTGAGCACTTGCGCCGGCTCCGCGAGCTGCAGGATCGGACCGGCGGGTTCACCGCCTTTATCCCCTGGCCGTTTCAGCCGGATCATACCGCTCTGGGGCGGCAGCAGCACTATTCGACAAGCGGCCAGGCGTATCTGCGCATGCTGGCCCTGTCCCGCATCTATCTCGATAATATCGCCAACATCCAGGCCTCCTGGGTCACCCAGGGACCGAAAATCGCCCAGCTCTCCCTGTTCTTCGGGGCCAACGACTTCGGCAGCACGATGATCGAGGAAAACGTAGTCGCCGCCGCCGGCATCTCCTTTCGGCTCTCCGAGCACGAAATCCGCCGGCTTGTCGACGATGCCGGTTTTATTCCGCGCCAGCGCTACATGGACTACCGCCTCGTCGGTGAGCGGGGAGGGCGGTTATGAACCGGGATGAAGCGACGGTACGGATCGGCATGGTGGCCTACATCAATACCGCGCCGATTCACACCATTTGGCGGGAGCGCCACTATCCTGCCGAGTGGCAGATGATCGAAGATCACCCGGCGGCGCTCAATGAACAACTGGCCGCCGGCGACATCGACCTGGGCTTTTGCTCTTCCCATGAATACGGGATCAGGCCCGAGCGGTATCGGATTCTCGGGGATCTCTCGATCAGCGCCAACGGGCCGGTCGGCTCGGGTTTTCTCTTTTCGCGGGTCAAACCGGAGAAACTGGCCGGTGAAACGGTGCTGCTGTCCGCCCAGTCCAAGACCTCGGTCTGTCTGGTGCGGATCGTGCTCGAGAAATTTTACCGGGTACAGCCGGTTTACTGCTGCGGCGAGGTGGCTGCGGCCAGGCAGCTTGGGGCAAAAGGGATACTAGCTATCGGCGACGACGCATTGCGCTTGAAATTGGAAGGATCGTATCAATATTGTGTTGATCTCGGCGAGGCTTGGCAGCAGGAGACCGGCCTGCCATTCGTTTTTGCCGTCTGCGCGGTGCGCGACGAGTTCTGTCGCACCCAGCCGGAACTGGTGGCTCGTGTCCACCGGGCGCTGGTGGACTGCCGGGACGAGGGGCTCCGGCAACTCGACCGGATTTGCCGGTTGGCGGCGCCGCGCATTCCGATGGCGGAGGATAGTTGTCACGCCTATCTGCAGGCCATCCATTATGACCTCGACGAGGCCAAGCAGCGGGCGTTGGCCACCTTCTACCGGGCCCTGGTCGATTTCGGCGAGGCATCCGAGGCAGCCCTGCCGCTCAAGATTCACCCGCTGCATCACGATATTCGCGGAGCGTTGGATGACTAACAAAAAACTGCGGGAGCAACGGCTATGAGCGGAATGCGAAAACTACTCGTGGCCGTGACCGGCGCTTCCGGGATGCTGTATCTCAAAGCCTTTCTCGATCAGTGTGCCAGGCAGCCGGACCTGGAGGTGCACGGCATCTGCTCCGATGCCGGCGACAAGGTGCTGCGTCTTGAAGAAGGATTGGCGCCTTCTGCGCTGACCGCTGTCTCGCGCTGGTTTGCTGTTGATGACTTTGCCGCTCCGCCGGCCTCCGGCTCCAGCGATTATCAGGCGATGGTCGTGCTGCCCTGTTCGATGGGGACGCTGGCCGCTATTGCCCAGGGACTCTCGATCAACCTGATCCACCGCAGTGCCGACGTAATGCTCAAGGAACGGCGCCAGCTGGTGCTGGCGGTCCGGGAAACGCCGCTGAACCGCAACCACCTGCAGAACATGCTGGCGGCCCATGATGCCGGCGCGGTGATCTGCCCGCCGATGCCCAGTTTTTATCTCAAACCGGTCGATCTTGCCGAGGCGGCGCAGTTCTATGCCTGGCGAGTGCTGGATCAGATCGGTATCGAGGTGGCCGACCGGCGACGATGGGGGAGCTGAGCGCCGTGTGGAAGAAACTTGCCATATTGCTGGAGATGATCAAGTTCAAACTGACCGTCTTCGCACTGCCGTTTGCTTTTACCGGAGCGTTTCTCTCCGCCCGGGGCCTGCCCGCGCTGCCGGTTTTTTTCTGGATCGTCGTGGCCATGGTCGGGGCCCGGACCTGCGCCATGGGGTTTAACCGGATCGTCGATCGCCGTTTCGACGCCGATAATCCGCGAACCGCCGAGCGGGCCCTGCCGGCCGGACAGGTGCGGCTCGTCGAGGCATGGCTGCTGGTCCTGGGGGCCGGCGCCCTGTTTTTCTTCGCCTGCTGGCAGCTCAATCCCCTGACCCTGCAGCTGGCGCTGCCGGCCCTTGGTCTGACGCTGCTCTATTCGCTGACCAAGCGGTTTACCGCGCTCTGCCACCTGATTCTCGGGGTGGCGCTGTCGATGGCGCCGCTCGGCGGCTGGGTTGCGGTTTCCGGCTCACTGGCCGGTTATCCCTGGGCGCTGTCGTTCGGCGTCATTTTCTGGGTGGCCGGCTTTGATACCGTCTATGCCTGCCTCGATGCCGATTTTGACCGGCGGATCGGGCTCTATTCGTTGCCGTCGCGTCTCGGCAGGCGCAACGCCTTTCGGCTGGCCGGCTTGTTCCATCTGCTTGCTTTTGTGTTTTTTGCCGCGACCGGCTGGCAGCAACAGCTCAATGGGTGGTATTTTGTCGGCCTGGTGGTTACCGCCGGCGCCCTCTGTTACCAGCACCTGATTGTCAGCCCGTCCGACCTGTCACGCATCCACGCCTCGTTTTTCTCGATGAACGGCTTGATTTCCATCGTCATTTTCTGCGCCACCTGGTTGGCGCTGGCTACCGGTTGAAGGTGCGGGTGATGAAGAACGGGCTGCATTGTTTTTTGACGGTCCTGTTCTTTCTCGCCGGCTTGATGCCCGCCTCGGCAGCTGATCGGGACGGACAACAGAGTACTGTGCCGGCCGACATCCCCCGCGGTGTGATTGATCCGGAACTGCTGGCAACCGCCTATCGGGGCGACGAACGGTTGCGCTTCGACGTCTCTTACACCGGTGGGCTCAAACTCGGCGAGCTGCACGTCGCCGTGACCCGGCTCGATG
>JAZBPM010000055.1:0-6127 GCA_036351615.1 Desulfofustis sp. | reverse complement strand
CACGATCTGCGCGCTTGTTCTTTGATCTCCTCGGCTTCGCTTTGCAAGTCGGCTTCCGCTTTGGTCACAACTGTCTCGGACACGGTAGTCGGCTTCGCCAGGGCAGGGTCGACTCGTTCCACCACCCCTTCACCTTCTATCATACGTACCGGTACCCCGTGAGGGAAGGTGACTTCACGGGCCTCGTCCGGCAGAGAGATCCCCGAATCCTGGAAAGCCCGTTTAACGAGCCGAATGACGGACGATTTCACTTTCGCCCAGCTGTGCCGACCACCGTCGAGCCAGAAATACACACGGAGATTTACCGTGGACGGTCCCAGGTTTTCCACGAGCACCAAAGGTTCTGGCTCTTGCAAAACGGCCGGATGGTCGGCGAGCACCTGCAAGGCGACTTCCTGAGCAAAAGGGATGGAATCGTCGTACCCGATACCCACGATAAAATCGTCACGGCGATTGGGATTGCTTGTAAAGTTACGGATCGTGCTTTTGAAGACGGTCGCATTGGGGACTTGCACTTGATTGCCGTCAAGTGTCATCAGCACAGTCGTGCGAGAGGTCAACCGCTGGACGTAACCCGTGACGCTTGCTACTTCTACCAGATCGCCCTCACGAAACGGTTGCTGCAGACTGAGAAAGAGACTGGCGAGGAAATTCTCGGTGATATCACGGAAGGCGATACCCAGCACCAGTCCAATCAGGCCGGTGCCGCCCACCACCGTCAGCGCAAGTTGCGTCAGCCCGGCGATACGAAGGACCAGATAGAGGCCGGCGAGCAGTACAACCATTCCGCCGGCCCGGGCCATTACCTCGCGTAAAAGCTGGCTGAGTGGCCGCGTGCGGAGACGGCGACGCAGTACGTAAACCGTTAACCTGGCGAGGATCCATGAGAGAGCGATGACGACCAAAGCCACGATAAGCAGAGGCAGCAATCGCACGAATCCGCGTGTTAAATCTCTCAGTACCTGAAATGTTGGAGCGAAGTCCCAAATTGTAGTGGGAACCACTTCGAAGTGGTTGACTACGGCCACCACGCCCTCGGTATTCTTCGCTAAATTTCCGGCCCATTGCTTTGATTCATAGTTTTCCGTCATTCCCTTCAGGAAAACGATTCCTTCCTGGACCGTGACCTCGGGCTGGCCGAACCAGCCTGTCGTTCTCAGGATATCCGTGATTCGTTGCCTGATCTCCTCATCCTTGGCGACAGGTTGTACGTCGACTTTACCTGTAAGCTCGAGCGTGCCGTCGGTCGCTTTCACCAATGCCGGTTTATCCTCTTCACTATCTATCTGTTGGGCGGCAACCGAAGTGAACGCAAAAAAGACGCAGCACAGGAACGGGACGAAGACGAGCCGCACCATTTGAGACCAAGCGGCGGTCCACGTTCGAACGAACCGTTGGGACTGATGCCAAGAGCCACCATGAACGATTGTTGGCGCTGCCGGTGGTCGCCGGTGGCACGTACGGCAAGATGCTCCTGTATGTTCTGGTCCGCGGCCCGCATGAAGATAAGACGGCTGTCGAACACCGCTTCGCGGGTTGCTTCGGTTTCTGGCCGGCGGTTGATGCTTCTCGAGGACATCGCTCATAAGGGCACCGACGATGCTGTCTCGGATCATCCGAGCTGATGTCTCTCCCATTAGCGCGTATCCATCCTTCCGCCTCCATTTTTGGCTCTGCTCACGCAAGAACCCACCCAATAAGAAAAAGACCGTTTCGCCCCCTTCAGCGTCTCCGGAAAAACGGTTAACATGCCGCTATTTCACAACGTGTTTTTGTAACGTCCAGTGCGCTGAAATGCCCACTTTTTTGCATGGCATCCTGTGTAAAAAAATATGCATTTTATGGAAAACTTCAACTGAATCAAGGCAATCGACGATATTCCATTGAAGAGCACAGGGGTGATTGAGAATTAACAGCTGCCGAAACGGTGAACCTGTCATCCTTGACCGAGTTCTCATTCTCTCCCGGTGCGCATGATAAGGCCTGAGTTTTTCCACTTCAGTCCTGGTTGGAACGTACAGTTGACCGGCAGCCGATCAAGACCAAACATCCTGGAGAGGACTCCGGCGGGCGGGTGAGGTGTTCATCGTAACAGGACGCGGCGCACCTGCCAGAGACGCTGGTGCCAATATGGTTCGTCCAGGGCCGACAGCACCACACCCTGGCTGCTCGAGGCATGGATGAAGCGGTCCTGGTCAACGGAAATGCCAACATGCCTGGTAAACCAGCCGGTCTTGAAGAGCAGCAGATCGCCGGGCCGGATGGCGCCGGGAGCCACCGGCCTGCCGACTGCGGCCAGCTCGTCGGTTGTTCGCGGCAGTTCGATACCGAAGTGCTGCCGGAAAGCCAGCACGACGAAGGCCGAACAGTCGATCCCGGCCCTGCTGGCCCCACCGTTTTGATACGGCACGCCGCGCCACTGATCGTAATGGGAAAGCAGCCGGTCAACAACCGGGTCCCGATCGGGTTGACCGGCACCCGGACCGGGACGGTATTCGATTCTTGTTTTTTGGCTACATGATGCCGCGAGCATCAGTACCACCATGATCACCAACAGACGCCGGATAACGCTTTGCACCTGACAGGTCGCCAATGCACACGGGCCAAACAGGTTGTGAGGCGCCGATATCGGTCTTGGCGTCGCCATCTCAACCGATTTGTGCGATGCCGTCGAGTCCGACGACAATAAAAGAGTAGCTGGACAGCGTAAATACCGCGAGGAGCAAGAAACACAACATCTTTCGCTGGAGCGTCTGCTCGGCGGCCTGAGCGGCTGCAACGATCATCAGGGCCGCCGGAAAGAGATATCGCCCCTGGGCCTGAAAATCGGCGCTCCACGAATGATAAAGCGCGGCCCAGACAAGCGCCAGAGAAAACGACAGGGCGGCGATCATGACCAGCCGATGCTGCCATCGCCCCCTCAGGAGCACCGATCCGACGACAAACACCAGCAGAGCCAGGACCGTCCAACGCACCAGGTCGTAGAAGACATGTGAGGCGGAAACCGTCATATAGCCATAAACGCCGAACCCGCTGCGAAAGGTCTTCTCGAACCAGCGGTGAGTATGCACGATTTTGCCAAGCGTCACCCCGCGTTCTTTCATGTTCAGGTATACGTGCCGCTTGTCCACCGGGGTCTTTGGGTTAAACAACGGTTCCGCCAGCTCCGCTCGCATCGTGTCCACGGTGCTGACTCGGTCGAGGCCGTTAACCTGCCAGTCCGCCGCCAGCCGTCCTCCGACCAGAGCCAACCCTATCAGGCACGGAATTACTAAACGGATCAAAGACGCTTTACTCTGAACCGCATCTCCCGCCCGATAGATTCTGACCAGGACCATGACCAGCAGAAACGGTACCAATACCAGAAAGTTCTTCTTGAGCAACAGCAGCAGGCCAATCAGTATGGCAGCCAGCAGCACGGCCGGCCAGCGTCGCGCCGCTTCGCCGTCGAGATACCGGTTGACCAGCGAGGCCGGGTCGGCGACCTGCCAGCAGGCCAGGATTCCGACAAAAACACCGAACGCATCGGAATTGCAGTACCCGAACACATACCACAGCTGAGGGGAGACCAACAGCACGGCAACCACCACCCGCATGGAGGCATACTTTACGGACAACAGAAAAAGAGACAGCAGCAGCGCCACGTTGAACAGACGAAAGGACAGATAATCCGGCAACCCGAATGCCTCGAGCAGCGCACCGAATTTACCGGCAAACAGATAATAGATCTCCTGGCTGTTGAGACGCGAGACGCCGTAACGACTGTAGGTATCGAGTATCTCCTTGCTGTCGATTACCGGAGGCAGCCAATGATCGACATAATAGCTGCTTGCCCCGATATGCACTGATTCGTCGGGATGCACATCCCTGTTGCTGATCGTCGCCATGGTCAACGCCAGGCCGACGACAATCGCCAGGCAGACCGGTACATAGCGCATGCGGGAAAACAATCCGCCGGCCAGCAAGCCGCCGCCGTACAAGAGCAGAAACATCGCCAGCAGCCGGCAGCTTTCACCGGGCCAGCCAAAAGGAGCCGGCTCCGGCACCGGCCGGTAAAGGTAGTTCGGATCATTGCCGGACGACACGGTATGCAGTCCATCATCCCGAAGCGACGACCCGGCGATCTGGGCAAGCGGCTGAAAAGAGGAAAAACCATTACCGCTGCCGCCGACATCGATGGTCCGCCACCCCTTCTGGGAAAACGTCAGCCGGTGAAGGACGCTTTCCCCTTTAAAATCGTGGGGATCTACACGAAGTTGAGCGACCTTGCCGAGATCGGTGAGATACAAGCGATAGTTCCGGCGATCCGGGCTGACCAGCACACGCGCATGACGGTCCTCGGTAAAACCCTGATCGGCTGCTGCCCAATAAATGCGAAAAAACCCTCGTTTGTCTACGGAAATAGACAGATCGACGACGGCCCGGTCGACAAAAAAGAAGAAATAGCCCGCGCACAGCGCCAGACAGACGGTGATCAAAAACCGGTGTCTCCATAGGTGGGATAGGACCTCAGCGAGCATTACAGCACCTGTGTCGTGGAGAAATTTCCTTCCGCTTCAGGTTGTCGCAACCTGGTCGGACGGTGATGAATCGATCAACGTAAGGTGTAGATCGCAGACATTGGTATTGGTCGGACCGGTCTTGAGCAGCCCGTCACAGCCCTGGAAAAAATGATAGGAATCGTTATTTGCCAGGTAACTGGCCGGATTCAAGTTGGTTTCACGCGCTTTCTCAAGGAGTTTCAGGTCGGCGAAGGCCCCCGCCGCATCGGTCGGTCCGTCGTTGCCGTCGGTGGCGGCAGCAAGAAATGTCAGATTGCCTGCCAGCTCTGGGTGATGCGCCAGCTCCAGCAGATAGGCCAAGGCCATCTCCTGGTTGCGACCACCCAGGCCATCCCCTCTGATCTGGACCACCGGTTCACCCCCCGACAGCAGACAGACCGGAGGTGCGGCAAGGATCGAACCGGCGGCGCAATCCAGGGCAATGGCCGCCAAGACCTTGGCCACCTCGCGTGCCTCGCCGACGATTCGACTGGTCAGGCGAACCGGCCGGTAACCGCGCCGCTGCGCTTCACCGGCCGCCGCTTCGAGAGCCTGAAGGTTGGTGCCGAGCAGGATATTTTCCGTCAGCGCCAGCTCCGGGCGTCCCCGCTTCACCGTTTCCTCCACCTCCCCGTTCCGGCCGGCTTCAAGATAGTGGCGAACGATCGGTGGCACCCGCTCAACAATAGCGTATTTTTCCATGATCCCGAGTGCGTCGCCAAAACTCGTCGGGTCGGCACAGGTCATGCCGGAGGCGATGCTCGACAAAGAATCGCCGACCACGTCGGAGAGGATAAAGTTGATGCTTCGAGCCGGGGCCAGCCGCGCGAGCAGGTGCCCGCCTTTGATCATCGACAGATGCTTGCGGATACAGTTAATCTCTTCGATATCGGCACCGCAGGCCAACAGCAGGACGGTGGTTCTCTGCTTGTCGTCGAGCGTCAACGCCACCTCTTCACCACCGATCACGGTCCGGGCGGGCAGGGGCAGCAGCGCCGAGCCGCCACCGGAAATCAGCGAGATCACCAGGGTCTGTTCGTCGCTGCCGGCGGCAATGGCCATGATCCGCCGGGCCGCTTCCTGACCGTTGTCATCGGGAACCGGATGCCCCGCCTCGATCATGTCGATGCGCTGCAGTCGCTCGGTATGACCGTATTTGACGGCAATGACTCCACCGTCCAGCCGATCGCCAAGGATTCGCTCCAAGGCCAGCGCCATCGGCGCCGTCGCCTTGCCGGCCCCGATGGCGACGATACGGCGGTACGCCGACAGATCAAAACGCCGAGGGCTACCGGCAAGATCAACATGGAGCTCGTCGCCTTCGAGCCGCACATGATCGAGCAACATTTGGTAGGGATCGACACGCCTCAGCGCCGCCTGTACAATGGCCGTTAAGTCATCCCGTCGCCGTGTCCATCCCATAACCGCCTCCTTCCAAAAGATTTATGCTGAAACAGGCCCTTCGCGAAACGATAGGAGTTTTTTTATTCCCTTCACATTCAAAATCCCCTGCGCTACAATAAACCGCTGGTCGATCTTTGCCGACAGCCTTTCGTCACCTCAGACCGTGAATGTCCGCTGATCGT
>JAZBPM010000054.1:0-2864 GCA_036351615.1 Desulfofustis sp. | reverse complement strand
CCCAATCTCATCGTTGCGCAATCAAATTTTATCCTCGGAATATCGTATATATGCCTGCGGTAAAATTTTCATGCACGCCTCGATCTTGAACGAAATTCCGAATTTTTCAAGCTCCCCATTAGGATGTAGAATTGAAAGGCTGCTGCTGGTGCAGCGCATCAGCAGCAGCCTTTCATGATGGTGCGGCCGGTAATACCGTTGACCCAGCGGGCAATGATTTCGACGGCGCAGCCGACGCCGGGTGTAACGGTGATTGCCTCGACCGGGCAGTTCCTGGCGCAGGCCCCGCATTCCATACAGGCATCGCGGTCTTCTATCCGCGCTTTTTTATCGGCAACAACAAAGATCCGGTGCGGGCAGACCGTTTGACAGAGGCCGCAGCCGATGCAGGTTTCCGTGTCCAGATGCAGGGTTGCGGTATCGGGAATGTAGCGATAATCTTTCATCTCATCATCTCACGTGCTGAGGAACGGCGAGGCGAGCCAGAGCAGTGTTCCGGCGACAGCGAGCAGGATCTGCAGCGGAACGCCCCGCCGCATTTCGAACTCGACTCCCGACGGAGATGTATAGGGCGTGCAGCCGGTAAAGTTCATAGCCTGGAACGAACTGACGGCGACGATCCAGAGCAGCAGTGCGATCTGCTCAACAGGCGTCGGCGGCGCGGCCGTACTCAGCACAAGAGCCGTGCCGGCGAGCAGGCCGGGCCATAGGCCCTTGATCCAGAATTGCCGGCCGGGCAGCCAGGGCAGCAGGATCGGCACCAGGGCCGAGCCGCAGACCATGCCGATAACCGTGGCGGCGAGCAGCAGCAGTCCGCGTTGCCAGGCCGCCGACAGCGAGAAGATCTCCGGCGACACCCCGGAGATAACGAAACCGACGACCATGATTAAGGCCAGCTGCTTGAGCTGCAGATACAGTTCCACCGGAATGAGAACGAGCCGCTCTTTCAGGGGAAAGGTTACGGTTCGCATCGCTTCCCCGGCGGTATCGCCCTGTTCCAGGAAGGCCGGCAGGTCGTCGGCCTTGATCGGCCCATAGACGACGGAAAACCCGCACCTTTTCTTGACCTCGAAGGCGGAGACGCCGGTTGCTCCGAGCTGCGGCACGATCAACCGGCGGTGGCTGATGAAGTCCGTCAGCCGGGTGTGCTTAACGCTGTGCACGATTTCCTCGGTGGAAAAGGTTCCCTTGCCGGCGGCGCACCAGACGTTGACCCCGCGGGTATCGACGACCAGGATCCAGGCGTCGATACCCGTCAGGGAGAAACGCAGCGCATCGAAAGAGAGCTTGTAGTTACCCGTCACCAACACCGGAGCTTCGGCGGTCGGTGTGCCAACCGCATACAGGCCGGGCACCACCTTGTAATGATTCCTGATCGGACCCAGCCGGGTCAGAAAGGCGCCAAGCCGGTCGTGCCAATCGGCTCTCGTGGCAACCTGCGGCACGCGGCCGGCTGCCGTTTCGAGAAAATCGACGACGAACGGGTCGAGCCGGTATCCCGGCCGTTCATGAACCCCGGACCGGGGTTGTTGTTTGGGGCCTCAACACGGCGCATCATCGCCGGTCGAGCAGCCGCCGGCGTTGTTGACGGCAGGACGCAGCGCCGTCAACGGCTGGAGGGAAATCGGTTGGTTCGGATGTTCGGGAGTCATCGTGCCGACACGGGTCTGGGATCCGGTTCTAACGGTTTGACTAAAATGGGGTGTTTAGCTGTCAACACTATCACCGAGGCCGCATCATCTTCAAGGAAAAACGTAGGAGTCTGGCAAAAGGATAAGCATCATCGCCGGCCGCGGCGATACTATGGGTGCGGGTGTTCAAAAAAATAACGCAGGCGCAGTTCTGCCCTCCACCGTTTGGCTTTTCGCCGTAGTGCGTTGCCGCTTCCCCGGTCAACCAATGGAATACTGTCGCGCCCACGGGACAAATAACGGTGCGAATGTTCAGTGAGGTCCGAGTCCGCCTGTTTAGTATGGCTTCATTTGGTGGATAAAGTTCATGGACCACCTGGGCAAACGCTGTTAGAATAGCCGGTCAGAACGCCCCTCAAAAAACGGTATACGACAACATTTTCCAACCATACGGAGCATTTATGGCGAGACGTGACGATATCCGTAAAGTTCTGATCATCGGTTCCGGCCCGATCGTCATCGGGCAGGCCTGTGAATTCGATTATTCCGGCACCCAGGCGTGCAAAGCGCTGCGTTCTTTGGGATACGAGGTGGTGCTGGTCAACTCCAACCCGGCAACGATCATGACCGACCCGGGAACGGCCGATGCGACCTATATCGAACCGCTGAACGTCAGGACGCTGGAGAAGATCATCGCCGCGGAACGGCCGGATGCGCTCCTGCCCAACCTTGGCGGACAATCGGGTCTCAACCTCTCCTCGGAGCTGTATCGTGCCGGAATTCTCGATAAATACAACGTCACAGTGATCGGCGTCAATATCGAGGCTATCGAACGCGGCGAGGACCGTACCGCCTTCAAGCAGACCATGGATCGGCTCGGGATTGAGATGCCGCGCAGCACCGCCGTGACGACGCTCGAGGCAGCGGAACAGGTGGCCGCCGATCTCGGCTATCCGGTGGTCATCCGACCGGCCTACACGATGGGTGGCACCGGCGGCGGCCTGGTCTTCAATCTCGAGGAATTGCGTACCATAGTGCCGCGCGGCCTGAAGGCCAGTCTGATCAACCAGGTACTGGTCGAGGAGTCGGTACTGGGCTGGGAAGAGTTGGAACTGGAAGTGGTGCGTGACGCGAAAAACCAGATGATTACCGTATGTTTCATCGAAAATGTCGATGCTATGGGTGTGCATACCGGTGACAGTTTTTGCACCGCGCCCATGCTGACCATCTCTG
>JAZBPM010000053.1:0-10194 GCA_036351615.1 Desulfofustis sp. | reverse complement strand
CCGCCTGTCACCTGCTGACTATCCCCGTCTGACTATGGTTGCCGGCCTGGCCGCGGCAGAGGTGGTGCAGCGCTGCTCTCCAGGCGTCAGGGTCGGTTTGAAATGGCCGAACGATCTTATGATCGGCGGTAAAAAGTGCGGTGGTATCCTCTGTGAATCATCTGTGGATCACACCGACGACAGACATAATTTCGCTATTGTCGGTATCGGTATCAATCTCAACCTGGCGAGCGACGAGTTGCCGGCAGCGTTGCGATCGATCGCCACATCGCTTGCTATTGAAGGGGCCCGACCTGTCGATCCGGCGGTCATGTTTACCGCGCTGCGTGATCAACTGCTCGCCGATGTCGCCGTTTACGAGACGGAAGGATTTCGGGAGGTGTTGGTCCGTTGGCGCCGTTTCGATGTGCTGGCGGGGAAACGGGCAACCTGGGTGGCACAGACGGGCGAGGTGGTCGCCGGAGTCAGTCTCGGACCAGATGAAAAGGGATTGTTACGAATCGAAGATGAATCGGGAGCTATCCACACCGTCGTCTCCGGCGACATCACCCTGGCCGGAAAGCGCAAATCAGACAGAGGATCGGCCGACTGACAAGGAATGTCTGCCGGCCGATCCCGAGGACGTTTCAATAGCGGTAATATTCTGGTTTGTACGGACCGTCGACCGGCACGCCGATGTAACGTGCCTGTTCCTCGCTTAAAGTACTCAGGTGGACCCCGATTTTCTTCAAGTGGAGCCGGGCGACCATCTCGTCGAGGTGTTTGGGCAGGAAATAGACTTGTTTCTCGTAGCGTTCCGGGTGGTTCCATAACTCGATCTGCGCCAGAACCTGGTTGGTAAAGGAATTGCTCATCACAAAGCTGGGATGGCCAGTGGCACAACCGAGGTTGACCAGCCGCCCTTCGGCGAGGACGATGATTTCCTTGCCGTCCGGGAAGATCACGTGATCAACCTGGGGTTTGATATTCTCCCAGGTCAAATCCCTGATTGATGCAATATCGATTTCCGAGTCGAAATGACCGATATTACAGACGATTGCCTGGTCAGGCATGCGCTCCATATGCGATCGGGTGATGACGTTGATGTTACCGGTACAGGTAACGAAGATCGAGCCGACAGCCGCCGCCTCCTCCATTGTGACGACCCGATAGCCCTCCATGGCCGCCTGCAGCGCGCAAATCGGATCGATTTCGGTGACCAGTACGGTTGCGCCCATGCCGGCCAGGGCCTGGGCGCAGCCTTTGCCGACGTCGCCGTAACCGGCAACCACGGCGATCTTTCCGGCGATCATCACATCGGTACCTCGCTTGATACCGTCGATCAGCGACTCCCGGCAGCCGTAGAGATTATCGAATTTTGATTTCGTTACCGAATCGTTGACGTTGAACGCCGGGCAGGCCAGGGTCCCTTCTTTAGCCATTTCATTGAGTCGATGTACGCCGGTGGTCGTCTCTTCCGTAATTCCTCTGACCTGTTGCAATTCGTCCTGATATTTCTGGTGCATGACCAGAGTCAGATCACCGCCGTCATCGAGGATCATCGTCGGTCGCCAGCCATCCGGGCCGAAAATGGTCTGATCGATGCACCACCAGAATTCTTCTTCGCTTTCGCCCTTCCAGGCAAAAACGGGGATGCCGGCGGCGGCCATCGCCGCTGCGGCATGATCCTGAGTGGAAAAGATATTGCACGATGACCAGCGGATCTCGGCTCCCAATTGAATCAGGGTCTCCATCAGGACCGCGGTTTGAATGGTCATGTGCAGGCAACCGGCGATTCTGGCACCCTTCAGTGGCTGCGACGCGCCATATTCGGCACGCAGGCTCATCAGCCCGGGCATCTCCGTCTCGGCGATGGCGATTTCTTTTCTGCCCCAATCGGCCAAACTCAGGTCGGCTACTTTAAAATCTTGGGTAGGTGTGGACATTGCTGCGATTCCTCTCTCGGGTAATCAGCTATTCGCTGTAACGATGGTGGTTAGAGTCCGGCGGCGGCCTTCAAGTCGGCTGCCTTATCGATGCGCTCCCAGGTGAAGTCGTCGCGACGCCGGCCAAAATGGCCATAGGCCGCGGTTGCTTTGTAGATCGGACGGAGCAGGTCGAGATGTTGAATGATTGCCTTGGGACGCAGGTCGAAATGATCGAGAACCAGTTGCCTTATCCGATCGTCGCTGATTCGGCCGGTGCGGAAGCTGTTGATGTTTACCGAGACCGGTTGCGAGATGCCGATGGCATAGGCAACCTGTACTTCGATTTCCTTGGCGATACCGGCAGCCACCAAATTCTTGGCGATATATCTGCCCATATAGGATGATGAGCGGTCGACCTTGGACGGATCCTTTCCGGAAAAAGCGCCGCCGCCATGGGATCCCTTGCCGCCGTAGGTATCGACAATGATCTTGCGGCCGGTGACACCGCAATCGCCAACGGGTCCGCCGATGACAAACCGTCCGGTCGGGTTGATAAAATATTTTGTGTTACGATCGAGCATGTCGGGCGGCAGGACCGGTTTGATAATCTCTTCCATGACCCCTTCTTTCAGATCTTCGTAGTCGATGGAGGGTGCGTGCTGGGTGGACAGGACGACCGCATCGATGCGACTCGGGGACCCATCGACGTATTCGACGGTAACCTGGCTTTTCGCGTCAGGGCGCAGCCATGGAAGGAGTCCTGATTTACGGACTTCGGCCTGACGTCTGGTTAATCGATGGGCGAAATGGATCGGCATCGGCATAAATACGTCGGTGTCGTCGCAGGCGTAGCCGAACATCAAGCCCTGGTCGCCGGCACCCTGGTCAAGATCGAGACCGCTGCCCTCGTTAACTCCCTGAGCGATATCCGGCGATTGTTTGTCGATGGAGGTCAGTACGGCGCAGGACTGCCAGTCAAAACCCATTTCCGACGAGTTGTAGCCGATCTCCCGGACGGTCTGTCGGGCGACATCGGGCATATCGACCCAGGAAATGGTGGTGATTTCACCGGCGATCAGGATCATACCGGTGGTGACCATGGTTTCGCAGGCGACCCGGGCGTTTTTGTCTTTAGCGATGATGGCATCGAGGATGGCGTCGCTGATCTGATCGGCGACTTTGTCGGGATGGCCTTCGGCCACCGATTCTGAAGTGAAAAGGTATTGTGCCATGGTAACTCCAATGATTCTATTGAAAAAATACTCCTTGTGAAAGCGGGAGGACGACATGCCGGTACGGATCAGAGAAGAGCTGTCTGATCGTGTCACTAACCTCTCATATTGAAGATGTAACGACTCTTTTGTCAAGGATAAACGATGATCAGGCAAGGAGATGCGGAAAAATGCTGCCGCCCAAAGAGAAAAGGGAGTAGAATACCGGCAGTCAACTTGACCATCGGCAACGGATGGTTACACTTGGCTCTCATCGATCTCGGCACCCGTGACAAGTCATCGCCGATACGCGGCGGTAATGCCCCGACATGCCGTAGCAGAGAGGACCGGTATCGTGAAACGTAGGCGGGAAGAAATATGTCGTTAGAAGAAGCGCAGGAAGTATTGCTCATCGAAGAACAAGGCTTGGCCGTTGTGCGTCAGCGCTTGGGACGGGAGTTCCTGCAGGCCGTTGAACTGATCCTTGACTGTCCAAGTCGCTTGATTGTTACCGGTATCGGCAAGTCTGGCATTATCGGCCAGAAAATTGCGGCGACGATGAACAGCACGGGGACTCCGGCTTTCTTCCTCCATCCGGTGGAAGCCATGCATGGGGACTTGGGGATGGTGCAGACGACGGATGTGGTCATGGCCATTTCGTATTCCGGTGAGACCGCTGAACTCAATCTCTTGCTCAGCAGCCTGAAACGTCGTTGCTCAGCGGTTATTGCGATGACCGGCGGCGTGAACTCAAGTTTGGCCATAGTTGCCGATGTGGTGCTCGATATCTCCGTTCCCCGTGAAGCGTGCCGACTCGGTCTGGCGCCGACGGCATCGACGACGGCAACGCTGGCGCTTGGCGACGCCCTGGCAATCGTGCTGATGAAGCGCAATAATTTCCAGGCGGCCGATTTTCGCAAGAATCATCCGGCCGGGAGTTTGGGTGCGCGTCTTCAGGTCAGGGTCGACGAAGTGATGTTGACAGGAGACGCTGTTCCCGCCGTCAGTAATGGCGGTTCTGTCAGTGCGGCGGTGGCCGAATTGAACCGGAAAAACCTCGGCGCCGTGGTCGTGGTCGGTCGTACGGGGCGGGTCGACGGAATCGTCACCGACGGCGATGTCCGCCGGCTGGTTGCCGCTGCTGTCGATTTTCCGTCAACACCGGTGCGGCAAGTGATGACCGCCGATCCGGTGACGATCAGCAATGATAAACAGGCGGTTGATGCGTTGAGCATCATGCAACGTCACGAAATTACCGTCTTGCCGGTAAGCGATGAGGACGGCGTGTTGCTCGGCATCCTTCACCTGCATGATCTGCTCGGCAAGGGGGAATTCAGGTTTCTGCTGTAATACCGGAACGCTGTTCGTTTTTTGTATGAAAATCGGCGGGACAGGTTTTAACCTGTCCCCCGCTCACTTTCAAAGTTCCACAGGCTGAACTTCCCGGGCTGGTTGGTTCTCTCGGAGGCCGCAGCGCAGCAGCCGGAGGGAGGATCGATCAGCCCATCCGACCACGGCGCCGACTTTCATCGTTCGTTGTGCTGCCTCGTCATGGTGGTTAGTCGTTGCCGCTGTAAAACTTCCACTCGCCGGTGGTAAGGTTATGTGTGTATTTCATGACCAGCTTCAATGGTCGACCCCGGCCGATTTCGGTACACTCCAGCCGGAAGAGCAGTCTGTCGCCCAGTCGTTTTTCGTAAATTACGCGCGGATCGATCAGCGACTCAGCAGGTGACGCGGTGTAATGCCTGGTAAAGAGCTCCTTGAAGTTGTCTTCCAGGTATGAGATCTTGCCGGCCAGGAGCAGATCGGTCTGGGCCTGTGCCACCGACTGCTCCGTTTCCTTGAGGATGGTGGTGAACTCGGGATCCCGAAGAAATTCACTGTTTTTTATTGTTGCTATAATTGAGCGAAGCTTGTCGATGGCTGTTTGGAAATTCTCTTCCTTCAAAAAACGGGCGGCTTCCTGCTTGTCTCTGATGACCGAGGCCTGCAGCATGGTTCTGGCCAGTTTCTTCTTGTTGTCTTCGGTGTTGCTCTGCTTGAGCAGATCGCTGTTGCTCTCCAGGATGGCGATGGCCCGCTCGTAATTATTGATCGCCTGATCCCACTGCGCCTCGGTAAATGCCTTTTTCCCGCTGTTGATTGTCTCGTAGAGTTCGGCTTTGGCCATCAGGTTCTTGATCTCATCCACCAGCGGATCGCCGGCTCCGGTGCTTTTTATCGCGGCATCGTAGGCGGTTCGGTAATGTTCAAGAGCAGATTGCCATCGTTCTTCGGCAAAGGCAATGTCGCCCTGTTCGCGTGCCGTGGCAACAGCGATTTCGGCGAGTCTGGTCGTGATCGAGGCGACAATCTCGGCCTTGTTCTCAATGGTGAGTTCTTTGGCCAGTTCCAGTGCCTGTTCGAGATCCTGGGTGGCGAGAACCCATTTTTCACGCTTGATGAATTCGTCTCCCGAGCGAAGTAGCGTGTTGAATTGCGACTGCTTTTGCCGCTGGGTAATCGCAAAAACCCTTTCCTGGTCGATACCTTCCGGTTCCTTTTCGGCAAGGGCAAGCGCCTGATTGTAATTCGCCAGCGCCTCCTGCCAGTCTTCTTTGGCGAAGGAGGTGTCACCTTGCGCGGCGAAATGGGAGAAGGCGCGAACGGTCTTGACCACCTGCTTCGGGAGATAGCGCCCGTCGTAGTAGAGATTGCCGGCCAGACCCTGGTGGAGCACTTCCGATTGCAGTACGGCCTCGATGTCCTCAATCAAACCATCCCGGGCGCCGCTCCGGAAAAATTGAACTTGTTTGGCGATGTCAAGGGCCTGCTGGCACTGCCGCTCGGCCTCGGAGAAACGGTTTTGTTTCAGGATGGTCTGGCATTCCGCCATTTTTTTCTCTGCGTTGGCGAGTCGCGAGGTGTTCAGGTAGAAGGATAGTGCCGCACCACTGCAGACAATGAGAATCACGGCACCGATGGCGTAGGGGATCAATTTTGACGTGTGGCGTGCGGTATCTTCAAAGAAGGTTCGGCGATCACCCTTTTTTTTGACCGGCGGCTCGGCTCGTTCACCGGTATCGCTGACAGCATCCTCCTCGGCGAAGGAGGCGGCCTGGTCGTCTCTTTCTTTGGCTGACGGATCAAGCCAGTCTCCCAAGAGTTCTTTGGCCTGGGCGGTGCGCTCGAGGTCTTCTTGCAGGCCGGGGTAATCGGAGACGATTTTCTCGACCTGTTTGAAAGCTTCATAAGCCCGTCCGGGATCACCCTGATGTTCGTGATCGCTGCCTTGATTGTATACATCCCGCGCTTGTTGCAGAGCGGCTTTAGCCTGCTCGGTCAGTCGCGAACGCTCGTTGAAATCATGAGCAGGGGAAAGGTCGTCGAGTTCGCTGTTGAGTTCAAAAAAGCGCTTTTGTTTGGCGAGCAGTTTGAAGCGGTCGCTGTCGAAAACTGGCGATATTCCGGATTCATCAGTTTCGGGAGGCGGTGGGACGATTTCTTCGGTGATTTGATCGCGTTCATCGGAGCCGAAATAGTCGAAGTCGGTCTCGAGGAAACTCTCGTCCAGTGTATCCACCGCTTCACGGTCAACCGGAGTCTGCTCTTCGTCAGCCAGGGAGAGCTCGTCAGACTGTTGATTGTCGGAGTCGAAGACAGAATCAAAGGAGGGGACGATTTCCCCGGACTCTTCTTGCTCGTCGTCGAGCAGAAGCGTCATGTCGTCTTCCGAGATTTGCTCGTCGTGCCGACCCTTGCCGCCCAAGGCATCTTCTTCAAGCGTGAGATCCTGATCGTCGAAGGGCAGGCGATCGGGGTTATCTTTGTACCACTTGGCCGCTTCCTCGTTGAAGGCGTTGCTCGTCGAAAACACATGGCCCGAGATCATCTGGCCGATATGCAGGATCAAATCACCTATAGTCCGATCTTTTTCCCAGAAGTCGCCGATGCAGATGGCCGCGGGATCGAAGTCGGGATGAAAGATAGGTGTCTTGGGTTTGCAACTCGGTGGGAAATGGGGAAAGCCGAAAGGGATGTTGATGGTTACGACATGGTTGTCGCGGCTTTGGATTTCTCCGGAATCATCTTTGTAAATACCGGTAATATGGTATGTGATTTCGTATTTTTCCGGGGGATCGCCATCGAGCGGAGCGACGGTGATAAGCCGGTTGCCGGAGAACTGCCGAGTGATCTCCTGATAGATACTCTCGAGTTGCTTGGTCGCTGTCGCCATGGTTTGACACCGGTTGCTGGAAAAGAGAATTGCGGGCTCAATGCAGCCATTATATCAACTTCTGGAAACAACACCAAAAAAAAATACTCATCGGTGCGTAAGCTTCGAGGATCAGACCATCACCGGACCGACCGGGGAAAACTGGTACCTGCAGATGCCTGCGGTTACAAAGAGACAGGCGCTGACGAGGCGGTGGCGCCACGTGGCGGGGATAGCCTGCAGACTCTGCTGATCGGCGTCGGATTTCCGTCGATGGGTGCAGAAAAATCCTCGCCAATCGGAAATCACTCGGTATATTGGTAGGGTATCGTTATGCTCTCGGGGACTTAAGGCCCAATGGCGAGGGTTTTCAGTGAAAGTGAGCGGTGGAAAGGTTAAAACCTGTCCTGCCGATTTTCATGTAAAATCGGAATGAAATCATTTATTGCGCAGTTCGAGGTCATAGAGGACAACAATTGCCCCCTCTACGAGGTCGGTGAATGTTTCCGTCTGACGGAACGCTCCTTTACACCACCGGAGAAGAAAGAGGTATGCCTGATTCTGGTGCGTGAAATGACCGAATTGCTGTTCGTCCTGTTGGGAGAGTCGCCGGACGGTTTGGCTGACGGAGAGGAAAAACGATATAGCTGCAGTGGTTGTACCGGTTTGATCAAGTTCCGCTTGATTCATGGATCCGACGCTGCGGCCGTCGGCGTTGAGGAGCTGCCGCTTGACGCCGAACAGCAGGCGTTGCTTGGCAGAATTGTCGACTGCCCGCTATTTAAGACCGTACCGCCCGCTCTGCTCCGCGAAATGATGGAGTTTTTCCGGGAAGAGCGACTCAAAAAGGGCAGGATACTGATGCGGAAAGGTGAGCCGAACCTCGATCTCTTTGTGATTTTATCAGGACAGTTGAGTGTCGATGACGGACCGGTACACATCAGTACCCTCGGCCCGGGTGAGATCTGCGGCGAAATGAGCTATCTTGTCGGCAATGTTGCCGGGGCAACGGTGTCGGCTCTTGAGGAAACTATCCTGATTGCCATCGGTGGTGAACATTTTAACAGGATTATAGAACAATCTCCGTCGGTGCAATTGTTTATGGCGCAATTGCTTGCCGAGCGACTGGCCAGGGCCAACACCGCCCGATCGCAGTCCTTCGATTCCTGTATGCAGGGTAGGCTCAGGGAGATGGCGCCGGCCGAACTCTTCCAGATCTTGCACATGCACCAGAAAACGGGTGTTCTCACCCTCTATCTGAGTGGTCGGGAAGCAGAAGTGGCCTTTCGTGAAGGTTGTATCATCAATGCCCACTATGGGGAATTGGAGAACCAGTACGCTATTTACGCAATTCTTGCGGAGCGGGAGGGTGTTTACATCTTCCGTACCGGTCTGTCACCGCACCAGATGAAGGCTGCGGAAATCGGTGATTTCATGGCTCTGTTAATGGAGGGTGTCAAGCGGGTGGATGAAGACCGCGGTGTGCATTGATGTCATATCGGCCCGGTGGCCGACAATTATACCTATCCCTTGAAAGGATCAAGACGGCGAATCTGATTGAACGTTTCCACGTGATAATGTGCCTGCAGCGCAGGGTTTTTGAAAGCGATGAGCGGTACCCCGACGGCCTCGGTGTGTTGCCGGTCGACTTCTGAATCGCCGATATAAATGGTCTGCCCGGCGGTGCAGTTGAAGTGGGCAAGGATGTCATTAAGCGCATCCGGGGCTGGTTTGGGGTGGGCGACGTCGCCGGCGGTGACGACTTTGTCAAAATAGCCGTCAAGCTGAAAGGTCTGCAGCAACGGGCGCATCGTTGTCGTGCGATTGGTGGAGATGGCCAGTTTGTAACGCTTCCTGGCAAATTCGAGAAAATCGATCAGATCCGCTTCCATGATCATAAAGTCGAGATAGGGCGTATAGTCAAGACCGGCCCGGAAGCGGTGGACCTCTGCCATCAGTTCCCGGTGGGCGTGACGGAAGATATGGTTGACTGAATCGGTAACGTTATGCATATGGACGAACGAGAGTTCGTCCTCATCCATCGGCGGCAGGGAGAAGGCCGCCAGTATATCATTGTAGTATCGACGGTTGGCCTCCCGCGAATCGAACATGACGCCGTCACAATCAAAAACGATCAACTTCAGCATGGTGGCTAGATCCTGGTTGCCGGTGACAGACAGCTGTCGGCCGGACTGTTGTTTCAGGGAGCGAACAGGAGGCCGGAAATCCAGCGCAGACCGCACTCGAGCAATGCCTCGTCGTCGTGGGCAAGAACCGCGCGGTCGCCGGCTGCGTCGGTGATGGTACCGGCCAGCAAGGCTGCACGAAAGGTATCGAGGTCATAGAGAGCCAGGATAAACGCCCGGCGCTGCGATTCGCTCAGACGCATACCCTGCTTGATTCGATCGTGCTGGGTTATTTGCGCCAGTCGGTCGTTGAAACTGTTGTAGGGCGCCAATTCCTGTGACTGCATGTATGTATGTGCACTTGTCAACTGCGGCTCCATCAATCCGAGACAATGAGGTTCATGGAGCAGCACAAACTGTTCCTCGAGACCATCCCCGGTCGCGATTGTCGCCCGTCCGAGCGGATACATTCGGCAGGCGCCGGGGCGATGGCGATAAATTGAGCAGCCCTCGTTGCCGAGAAATACGCAGCTGGCAGCACCGTCATCGACCATGGTCAGATACATCTGTGGAAAGGAGTCACCCGCTTCCTGTTCGATGATCACATAGCGAGCCAGGACTTCGGTCGATGACAGGCCGGTCCCCTGTCTGATGCGCAAGATGTCATAGGGGGTAAGCGACAATTCGAGTTCGTGGCAACAGCGAGTAAAGCAAACCACGTTCCGGTGACAGGCAAAGGAAAACGGCTCGTG
>JAZBPM010000052.1:0-2404 GCA_036351615.1 Desulfofustis sp. | reverse complement strand
CCGACCGATTGGCACCCCGAAGACAAAGAAATCAAAGTGAAACTCGGCGACCTGGAAAGCCGCTACAAGGAAGCCAGAAACATCATGGTCGACTACGACTTTGGTGGCTGATTTTTTTTAGCACGATCCCCGTCGGCCACAAAAGCCCACCCCGTCAAGCCGGCCGAAAACCTGCCGTCCGGCTTGAACGAACACCTTTTTCAAAAAAAACACGGGGCATATCGCCGGCCGTCTGCGCTGGTGATATGCCCCGTTCCAGATACCGCACCCGAACTTCTGTCCGATTCTTCCGGACTCCCGTCTTGTTTTTCTGGAAGCAGCAGCGGCATCCACAGAAAACAGTCGACAGCCCTCTCAGATTAGCCGATAGGGGGCCGCCCGCTTGGTCCAGATACTGTCCGGATACTGTTCCGTTAGAATTTCCCAGGCTTTTTTAAGCTGGGTTGGATCATTATCGCGTTTGTACAGATTAACCCCCCGAAAATAAATTGCTTCGGGAGTCACATCGGAGGGTGACGAACTGCTCGCCAACTCGCCGAGGATGACTTCAGCAGCGTCGAACTCTTCCAGACTGAAGCGAACCTTGGCGATCCCGAGCTGCAGCTGTACGATAAAATCGGCCGGAGTAAAAAAGCCGACCGAACGCTGCGTCTCCTTCCCGTAATAGTCGAGAACAAGTGTCGTCGGGGTCCAGATGAGCTGATATTTCTCGTAAAACGACGTGTCGTTGATGTCAATCCTGACCGGAATCAGGTTCTTTACGACGAAATCCACGACTTCTTTTTCCGGATACGTAACCGCATCCATCTGCTGGCAGCCAATTCATTCGGGATTGAAAAGATCCAGCAGGATCGGTTTACGTGTCGAATGCGCCGTATCTTCGGCATAACCAAGTCTCGTGTGCCACTGAATTGCAGACATGATACACCTCATAGTTGCTGGTTATCGATTGTACGCCCCGGTCGGCGGCAGGCCTGTGGGGCGCCGTTGCTCTAACCTTTGCAAAATGTCTGCCGGGCGGGAGGCCTATTACTCTAGAAAGGAGATCTTACTTAACGGAGAGGACTTTGAACGAATCGGATACACATTATCAATTTTTAATTGACGATTCACTCAAACATAACAGTTCTCTATTACCATGGCTGCAAACAACCACTGATCATAGGGGAACTAAGGTCATGTATCGATCAGGCATTTCGGCGAAATACTCTATGAGAACTCCGGAGACTGAGTAGAAAGCTGCACCGCCCTGGTGGAGAGCCGAGGCGGGACGCTTGGTATGATCAATTGCAATGATCCGGCTGCCGCGCTCAAATTGAGTCAATTGAGGTCACACCATGAAAATCGCTATTGTAACCGATGCCTGGCTTCCACAAATCAGTGGGGTTGTCACCACCTATCAGCAAACTGTCCGCTGTTTGACACAGCTTGGTCACCAAGTAAGCACCATCAATCCTCTGCAGTTTCCAACCGTGCCATGTCCAACTTATCCGGAGATATCCCTTTCCCTGCTGCGACCCGGAAAAATCGAGAAGGCGCTCGAAAAGATCGGACCGGATGCGGTTCATATCGCCACCGAAGGTCCCCTCGGCTGGTCAGCCCGAAGTGTTTGTCTGCAAAGAAGATTTCCGTTCAGCAGTGCCTATCATACCAGATTCCCGGAATATCTGCGGTTGCGTTTCCCTGTGCCGCTTCGCCTCTCCTATTGTTTGATGCGAAAGTTCCATAACGCGAGCAACAGGATCTTGGTCGCCTCCGAGTCGCTCAAATGCGAACTCGAACAAAAAGGCTTCACAAACCTGCACATTTGGAGCCGAGGGGTCGATGTCGACTTATTCAGACCACAGTCGAACAATGTCAAATCGGATAATCCAATATTTACCTATGTCGGAAGAATTGCCCCGGAGAAAAATCTTGAAGCATTCTTTGAGTTGGCACTTCCCGGAGAAAAATGGGTAATTGGCGATGGGCCGCAGCTTCTGGCATTAAAATCACGGTATCCCTCGGTGCGGTTCTTTGGCTTTCTGCACGGTAAGAGCCTGGCTACCAGACTCGCTGCAAGCTCGGTATTCGTGTTCCCGAGCCGCACAGACACATTCGGTATCGTTCAACTCGAAGCGATGTCCTGCGGTGTCCCGGTAGCTGCTTTTCCCGTTGAAGGTCCGCTGGCACTGGTTGAAAACGATGTCAACGGCTACCTTGACGAGGATCTGAAGAAGGCTGCTCTACGGTGTCTCACGATTGACCGGGCAGGCTGTCGTCAGACAGCAAGGCGTTTTTCTTGGGCGTATTCAACCCAGCAATTTCTCAATAATCTGGTTGTCACTGGCGAACCTTTCCCGGCCCCCCAGAAGTATCTGGCACATGCAGCCTGAACGAGCCATAAACACAATCCCGATAATTG
>JAZBPM010000051.1:0-6301 GCA_036351615.1 Desulfofustis sp. | reverse complement strand
TTCTCTGCGCGCCGCCACCATCATCTTCCTGTTGCTGCTGACAACCCCGGTGGCCGCCCACCTGATCGGCCGCGCCTCCTACCTGAGTGGGGTGCAACTGTCCAGCCGCACCTGGATCGACGAACTCGGTGCATCACTGGAACATGAGGACCGTGCAGAAACCGCCGGAGAAAACGGGAAGCAACCAATAGCTGATAAAGCGCAATGAATCGGCAACCGCTCCCGGCACAGCATCGTTGTCTTGACTTCGGTTTTCCGCGCTGCCACTTCGCCTCGCGGAACCCCCGATAATACGGAAAAGCGACGAATAATGGTCATCAACAGAGAATTGTGGAGGAAAAACCATGCAACTCACATCCAATGACGGCGGCTGGAGTCCGTATCTGGCCGGAGCCCTCCTCGGCATACTCGCCATTATCTCGGTACTGGCGACCACCCAGCTGCTCGGCAAAACCACCTATCTCGGCGCCTCGACCACGTTTGTGCGCGCCGCCGGGTTTCTCGAACAGGCGGTAACGGAACGCGACCTGTCGGAAAACGCATATTTCACCAAGACTAAGATCAAGGTGGACTGGCAGTTCATGCTGGTGGTCGGTATTTTTTTCGGGGCATTCATCTCATCGGTCACCGACCGCAGCTTCCGCTTCGAGATGGTGCCCCCGATCTGGCGCAAACGCTTCGGGCCATCGATCGGGAAACGGGCCATTGGCGCATTTCTCGGCGGCATCGTCGCGATGATCGGCGCCCGTTTGGCCGATGGCTGCCCAAGCGGCCACGGCCTCAGCGGCATGATGCAATTGTCGGTCAGCGGTCTGGTGGCGTTGGTCATGTTCTTTGTCGTCGGCGTGCTGGTTGCCGCCTTTGTCTACAACAGGAGATCATCATGAACCTATTGAATACCGAACAGTGGCTTGGCCTGGCAACCGGCATTCTCTTTGGCTTTCTGCTTCAGAAAGGGCGGGTTCTCCGCTTTGACAAACAGATCGGGGCGCTGCTGCTGCAGGACATGACCATCCTCAAGTTCATGCTCTCCTCGATTCTCGTCGGCATGGTCGGCATCCTTGCCCTGAGCGAGCTGGGCATCATCACGCTCAGCCACAAGCCGATGAATGTCGGGGCGGTGCTCGTCGGCGGCACCCTGTTCGGGGCCGGCTGGGCGGTCATGGGATTCTGCCCGGGCACCTCGGTTGGGGCACTTGGCGAAGGGCGCTGGCACGCCCTGTTCGCCATCGCCGGCATGATCGTCGGCGCGGCCATCTACGCAGAGATCTACCCGCTGCTGCAGACGACTGTGCTCACCTGGCAGGATTATGGCAAGATCGGTCTGCCCCAGGCCCTCGGACTGTCCACCTGGCTGATTGTCGCCGCCTTCTGGGGAGTGACGTTGCTGTTATTCCTGTTGTTCGAGAAGAGGGGGCTCTAGCGGCTCGTCCCGTTAAGAGTCGTTTGCGGCAGAGGCTCCCGGCAAAGCGGCGCATCCGCTATTGTTCGCGTTCCGGGTGTCCCGCCGGAGTAATGCAGATGATCGGGATTTATTGTGCCTTGTCAACCGGGGCACTCGATTCTTCAGCGGTTCGATCCAGAAGAATCCCGATGGCCTTTTCAAGGGCGGAATTGAAGGCTTCCGGACGGTTCATCATCAGGAAATGGTCGGCTCCCTCGATGACAATGGCCTCGAACGACTGCATGTGTCTCCGGTTGGCCTCGTAATCGATCGGCCACAGATCGCCATTAACCGTCACGACGGGGAGCCGGACTTCATCGAACAACCGCGCTGTTTCCCCGGTGATGTATTGGCCCATCATCTCCCTGATAGCGCTCAGTGCGACGGTGGACGGTGCAGCCGCCATGTCCGACAGGATCCATTCCCGCAACCGCTCATCTGTCTGCACGGAGAACATCTGGGAAACGAACTGCCGTACCCCGGGGACAAAATCCTGCTCCAACGGCGCCACCATCGTGTCGAGTTCAGCTTCACTCAGGGGATATTCAATGTTTTCCAGCGTATCCACCCCGATCAGGCCAAGCACCTGCCCCGGCAACAACCGGGCGGCCTCGACAATTACCGAACCGCCCATGGAATGACCGATCAGAATAGCCTCACCGATCCCTTCTGCCTGTATGACGGCATGAACATCCTCGCCAAACGACTTCATGCTATAGGTCTTCCGGCTTGAACCGGAGTGTCCGTGACCGGCAAGATCAAGCGTGATTACCTGGTATCGGTCGGTAAAAGAGGTGATTTGTTCGCGCCAGTAGCGTGAATCGCAGTTCCAGCCATGTACCAGAACGAGCGCAGGTGATCCGGCACCGTACGACTCATAGGAAATCGGTGTTCCGTCGCGGGAAACGGCAATCTTTGGCCAATCCGTCTCCGTGGCGACCAGAATTACCGGCATCGTCAGCATGATAAAGGTAAAAATCAGCGCAACGTAGATTCTCGGTGCTGTTGCGTCTGAACCATCACTTCTTTTCATGGGTACTGCAATTACGCCCTGCATAATCCCTCACAGAGAAAGTGTAATGATTTCAAAACATTTTTTTGTTTCCATGCCGCACCGGTTGGAGCGTTTGGTAGTACCATAGCCTTTCTTGTCGGTGTACCAAGGTATCTACCCGGCACGTTTATTCAATCCAATTATCGAACCGTTCATGTCAAGCCGGTGGCTGTAGTCGATACCGCCAATTTTCCGGGCAAAGACTGACAACTCCCCCCGAAAACACACGCCACCACGTACTCCGGCGCCGTGTTGTAATGGCTGAACGCTCATAGAGCGGCACCGTCGGCATCCGGGCCGGTCAGCTTGCAACGGTGAGCGCAACGCGCCAGCACTCGCCCCTGTAACAACCGCGGTCCACCTGAATGGTTCCGCCGCCCTCATGCCAGTCGGCAAGATACACGAACACAATAGAATACAGGAGCGAAAAAGACAAATCCTGTGAAGGCATTGACACGAGCTGCGAGACCGCCGGCGTTTACGGCCAGACGGACGGTTGGGTTGGGAAACCAAGGACGGATGGTGGCATGGCCGTCTGCGAGACATTTACCAAGGGCAATCGGTTTATCGTCGGCATCCTTTTTAAGATTTTCATAGACCCCTCTATCCCAGATAAGCACGGTACCGCCACCATACTGGTCTCCAGTCTTCAGGTATGACCCCTTCGAAATCGGCGTACTCGAGAGGATGATCCTCGGTGGGAACAGCCAGGCGCTTCCCGCGCGGATCGGTGGAAGGCCCTTTTGGAACCACCCAGGACTTCAGGACGCCATCCACCTCGATGCGAAAATCGTAGTGAAGGGCTGAGGCGGCGTGTTTCTGTATAACGAACAAAAGACCGCCTCCCCGCCGGCTCGCCCCACCTTGTCCCGAGGGTTCGCAGGTTAACCGAAAATTCAACAATGGGCCTTTTTCTTCTGCTTCGATGGCTTTGAGTTTTTTACCTGCACATCTGCGACAGAACCTTCTTTGCAGATACCATGTCAACACGGCCATTCTCGCCCGCTATACTGCTTGCAAACGGGAGGGAACGGCAGATCGCCAGAACGGCTGAAACGGCAAGTCCTGGTTGTTTCGATTAGAAAGAGGGAGCAGGATTGCGCAACGATGAGATTGGACGAAATGACAATTTTTCAAGGTTCCCTTATCAGTATCTTTTGTCGCGGAGGTAGATGATCGTGTTGTCGGGCATGGTACCTTCTCTCCGGTTACACTGTCCGATGGGACAAAAAACTGGTATGGTTTGGGACCCGTTTCGGTGCATCCTGACTTTCAACTGAAATGGATTGGCAAAGCTCTTCTTATGGAAAGGCTTGCGCTTGAAAAACCTGGCAGGGAAAGGCTGCTGCTTGGTTGGCCACCCACAGTAACTACCGGCAGTTTGGCTTTGAAAATACTAAGGGACTATCTTACGAGAGGGTTCCGCAGGAAGCCTTTTTCATCCTTTCATTTGACGGAGGGATCCCGCAAGGTTATGTCAAATTTCACGAATCATTCAAGTCAGAAGGCCAAAGATAGGAGGGATGGGGCGCTCGTATCTCGCACTCCACATCCTTACGTTCAGTGGGGCGGTTCTATTGAATTCCGGAGATTACCCAAAATCACCGTAACAGAAAGTAATTTCACAAGGGATTACAGCTATGACTGAGCAGAAAGCGAGCATCCCTCCTGCCGATTTTTCTCACACCGTGCTTCCGGTTGTGAATAAGGCTTCATTTCGTATGGGTATCGCCGGTAACTATGGTATCGATTCCACTGATATCAAATGGGCCGCTGAACATGGAGCAAATTATTGGGTTTGGGGAAGAGGTTTCGGCAAAGTAACAGACGGAATCAGGGAAGTCATTAAACCTGATAGAGAGAGCCATGTGGTTGCCATGCTCGGGTGGGGCTATTTCGGCTGGCAGGTGAGGCGCAGTGTGGAACATGCCCTGCGGAAACTTGACACCGATTACTTGGATGTTTTCAAACTGGGGTGGCTTGGGAGAACATCGATCTATAGCAGGGGAATAATCGACACCCTTTTGAAACTGAAGCAGGAAGGCAAGATACTGAGTATCGGCACCAGCATCCATGATCGGAAGAGAGCGGGAAGGCTGGCGCTGGACTCAGAAATCGATCTGCTAATGATCCGCTACAATGCCAAACATCCTGGAGCCGAACAAGATATATTTCCTTTTCTGTCAAAGAGAAATCCAGCGATTGTCAGTTATACTGCATTGGCTTGGGGGCAGCTGATCCGGCCGTTGAAAGGTATCGTCATGCCTCCCTGGCCTGGTCGGGAGAGCCGTATCGGTCCCCCTCTCTCTCCAGAACTCTGTTACCGGTTTGTTTTGATGAATCCAAATGTACATATTGTGTTAACCGGGCCGCGAAACCGGGAGCAACTCAAAAAAAATATGGGTGCAATGAGACAAGGACCATTGGAGCCGGATGAAATGAACTGGATACGGGAGTATGGCAGATTGGTCAAATCAAAGAAGAGACTGGACTACGTGAAATAGATTTGAATACTCATCCCCTAAACTGAGAGGTCGATTTGCACTATGCGATTTGTAAGAGATATGCTCAACATGAGAAGCAGTTATAATTACCGAACAATCTCTTCCAGCAAAACACCAAAAGCCGCGCCGCACAGTTCAAACGTCAGCTCTCCATAATTCCTTGCTCTATTCATTTAGGTATACAATTGCGGGGGCAAATATGAGACCAATATTGAAGGGAACCTGGTTGAGAGGGCAGTCAAGCTTACCGGGATAAAAGAAAAAACATCTTTAGTTCGCAATGGGCTAGAAATCTTGATCAGCCTGGAGAGCAGTAAGCGTTTGGCTGCGCTTGGGGCGATGCCTCAATGAGGCAGCAATAGAACTGGGCGTTTCCTATCCAGAGAGCTAATCGGGTAAGAGCAGGGTGTCGTCAACCAAGTGCTCTCCCCTGATCTACCAGGAACCGATCTATCAGAAACCGGGCAATGCTGATCCGGGGCGGCAGCCGGGGCAGCCGATCGGCGGTGAACCAGGCGGCGTCCTCGAGTTCGTCCCGGTTCACCCGGATCTCGCCGCGCAGATAGCGGCAGGTAAAGCCGACCATCAGGGAATAGGGAAACGGCCAGGGCTGACTGGCGACATAGGTGATGCCGGTCACCTCGATGCCCACCTCTTCACCAATCTCCCGGACGACTGCCCCCTCAAGCGTCTCCCCCGGTTCGACAAATCCGGCCAGGGTGCTGTACATGCCGGCGGGGAAACGAGGTGCCCTGCCAAGCAGAATCGCATCATCGCGGATAACGGCCATGATCACCGCCGGCGCCAATCGGGGGTAAGCCGTTGCCGCGCAGGCACCGCAGACTTTCACCGCCTCCCCGCTCTTTTCGGTGAGCCGCGTGCCGCAGCTCCCGCAGAAGACATGACTTCGGTGCCAGGTCAAGATCTGATCGGCACGGCCGGCGATCAACCATAACTCGTTGCCGAGCAGATCGGCCGCCTGGCGCAGCCCGATCGGCTCCAAGCTATATTGCTCGCACGCACAATCTCCGGCACAATCGACGACGATGCAATCGGATTGGCGATAGGTGCCGATACGTCGCGCATAGCTGACACAGGCTTCAGGGAGCGGCAGGATCTCGCCATACGGAATGACTGGCTGTCCCGCAGCGTTTCTGGCCAGCAAAAGCTGCGAGTTGCTGAAAACAAACCAGTATACCGGCCCGTGATCGGCCGGCACGGGTCCGAAGTACGGCATAAACGGATCTTGTAGATTCCAAGGAGATGGCATGAGCGTTTTGATCAGCGGCGTGCGCTGAT
>JAZBPM010000050.1:0-7479 GCA_036351615.1 Desulfofustis sp. | reverse complement strand
TGCCGGCAAAACAGCCGTTGACAGTCTCAAGGAAGTTGCTTCCAAGTGCGCGGCCATCATCGCCATCGGCACCTGTGCAACGTTTGGCGGCGTTCAGGCGGCCAAGCCGAATCCGACCGGTTCCGTCGGTGTCGACAAGATCATCACTGACAAACCGATCGTCAATATCTCGGGCTGTCCGCCGAATCCGGTCAATTTCCTCGGCACCGTCCTGCACTATCTCACGTTCAACCGTCTGCCGGCCCTCGATGGTCTGAAGCGCCCGAAATTCGCCTATGGCCGTCGCATTCACGATCATTGCGAACGTCGCGCCCATTTTGACGAAGGCCGTTTCGTCGAGCAATTCGGCGACGAGTACCACAAACTTGGTTATTGTCTTTACAAGGTCGGCTGCAAGGGACCGGAGACCTTTGCCAATTGTCCAGTTGCCCGCTTCAATGAGGCCGGCGTCTGGCCGGTATCGGTCGGACACGGTTGTATAGGTTGTACTGAGCCAAATTTCTGGGATACCATGACACCGTTCTATGACCGCATCCCCAATGTCAAGATTCCGGGATCCGGTATCATCGATGATGCCGACACAATCGGCACCAAGATCCTCGGTGTGACTGCTGCCGCAGTCGGTATCCACGCTGCTGTCGGAGTCGGTAAACGCCTGATCAAGGGCAAGTCCGACGGGAGCGAATGATTACGCGCAGATCGCTGATCATTGATTATTGCAAACAACCACTAAGCTTTGGAGGTTTTACAGATGGCTCAGAAAATCACCATTGATCCGATCACCCGGATTGAAGGTCACTTGCGAATAGATGTAGAGGTCGATGGCGGGGCGGTCACCAATGCCTGGTCATCCGGTCAGATGTTCAGAGGCCTGGAGGTCATTCTGCAGGGCCGCGATCCACGCGATGCCCAGCATTTCGTCCAGCGTATCTGCGGCGTCTGCACCACCGTTCATGCGCTGGCCTCGGTTCGTGCCGTTGAAGATGCACTGAAACTCGAGATTCCGCTCAACGCCCAGCTTATCCGTAACCTCGTTCAGGGCATCCATTCACTGCAGGATCACATCGTTCATTTCTACGCCCTGTCGGCATTGGACTGGGTCGATGTCGTCTCCGCCCTCGATGCCGATCCGGTAGCCACCCAGCGCCTGGCCGAATCCCTGTCCAACTGGCCAGGCAACAGCGCCAAGCGATTTGCCGCAGTCAAAGCCAAGGTCAAGGCCCTGGTTGAAAGCGGCCAGCTCGGTCCGTTCGCCAACGCCTATTGGGGTCACGCCGCGATGAAACTGCCGCCGGAGGCCAACTTGATGGCGGTATCCCACTACCTCGAGGCGCTCGATTACCAGCGAAAGGCCACTGAGGCGCTGGGCATCATCGGCGGCAAGAACCCGCACGTACAAAATCTCAACGTCGGCGGCGTCACAACGGCGATCAACCTGAACAACGAAGCCACCTTCAACATGGAGCGCCTCTATCGAATCAGGCAACTGGTCGAAGAGGTTCGGGATTTCATCAACAACGTTTACCTGGTCGATCTGGCCGCGGTCGGCGCCCTCTATGCCGAATGGCTGCCTTACGGTGCCGGTGTCACCAACTACCTGGCCGCCCCGGATATGCCGACCGACGCCCTGGCCACCACCTTCGATCTGCCCGGCGGCACCATCATGGGCGGCGATCTGGCCAGCGTCAAGCTGTTCAACGACTTCAAGGATCCTGCTTTCCGCGACCACGTCGAAGAATCGATTGCCCGCGGCTGGTACGACGGCGACTGGCAGAAGCACCCCTACGAGGAAGATACCATGCCGAAACCGGGATCTTTCGACGAGAACGGTCGCTACTCCTGGCTCAAGGCACCGCGTTTCGACGGCAAACCGATGCAGGTCGGTCCGCTTTCTCAGATGCTGGTCGGTTACGCCTCCGGTCATGGAGAGATCGTCAAACGTGTCAACGGCGCTCTCGACCTGATCAGCACCATCGCCGGGGTTCGCGTCGGACCGGATGCCCTGTTCGGCACTCTCGGCCGCCATGCCGCCCGCGCCGTCCGCTGTTCACTGATGGCCGATCTGACTCTGAAGCACTGGGATATGCTGGTCGACAACGTCGGCAAAGGCGATCTGGAGATATTCAATCCGCCGACCTTCCCGAAAGGCGAGCAGAAGGGTATGGGCTGGCATGAAGCACCACGGGGCCTCCTGTCGCACTGGATCGTCATCCAGGACGGCAAAATCAAGAACTATCAATGTGTCGTCCCGTCCACCTGGAACGCCGGCCCGCGCGACGCCCAGGATCAACTCGGACCGTACGAAGCCTCGCTGCTGGCCAACCCGATCGCCGATCCGGAACGACCGCTTGAGGTCCTGCGGACCATCCACTCCTTCGATCCATGCATTGCCTGCGCCGTTCACATGCTGGATCCGGAAGGCCGTGAAGTAATGAAAGTCAAAGCGCTGTGATGGCATGACAGAACACTTTCAACTCTCGGCAACGACCGACAGGAGGCAATTATGACGTATGAGAAGAAGAAATGTTGGAGCATCCTGCTCCGGCTTTATCACTGGGCGTTTGCGCTCTCCATCATCGCGTTGGTCATCACCGGCTTCTATATCAACAGCCCATGGACCAACACGTTGCAGGAAGGCAGCGCCAGCTTCCCGATGGCCTGGACGCGCTACATCCACTTCGTGGCCGGCTTTGTCTTCACCGGTGCGGTCCTGGCACGGATATTTCTGTATCTTTTCGGCAACAAGCAGGAGCGAATTCTTGAGCATCTGCCGGTCACCCCGCGCAATATCAAGAACCTGTTCAACACGTTGCTGCGCTACAGTTACATCAAGGAAGGTCACGATACCGATCGGCTCGGCCATAATGTCCTGGCCGGACTGACCTATGTAATCACCATCATCGCCGCAGTTTTCCAACTGGTCAGCGGGTTTTATCTGCTCTACCCGGAACTCGCCGTCTGGGAAGGCTGGGGGCTGATGATCTTCGGCAGTCAGCAGTCGGCACGATACGTCCACCACCTGCTGATGTGGTGGTTCATGATTTTTGCCCTGATTCACGTCTACCTGGTGATTTGGAACGACGTGCGTCACCCGGAAGGACTTGTCTCATCTATTTTCACCGGTGACAAATTCATCCATAAGGCGTAACGCTCCACAAAACGGGGTCGAAATCCGCGTCCGTGGCATCGTCCAGGGCGTTGGGTTTCGGCCCTTCGTTTTTCAGCTTGCCTCCCGTTTCGCCATCCGCGGAACGGTTACCAATACTAGCGATGGCGTAGTCATCAGGGCCTGGGCCCCCGCTGCAGCGTTACAGTCATTTCAGGTGGCCCTTGTCGATCAGGCGCCCCCACTGGCACGCATCACCGACATCGATCAACGGCCGTTGAGTTCCCCCGCCGAAAACAATTCCTTCACCATCCTGCCGAGCCGAGACACCGGCACCGTTCTGGCCATTATCCCGCCGGACATAGCCCTCTGCGACGATTGCCTGGCGGAACTTCGTAATCCGGCGGACCACCGCTATTGCTATCCGTTCATCAATTGCACCAATTGCGGACCTCGTTTTTCCATCATCGAGACGCTCCCCTACGACCGCTCCCGCACCTCGATGAAACTATTCCCGATGTGCCCGGTCTGCGCCGGGGAATACAAAGACCCCTCCGACCGCCGTTATCACGCACAACCCAATGCCTGCCCGGTCTGCGGTCCACAGCTGAGCTGGCATGATCGAAACGGCAACACGCTTCCCGTCGATGATATCGTCTCTGCTGCCATTGGTGCCATCAACAGAGGCGCAATCCTTGCCATTCGCGGTCTTGGCGGCTTCCACCTGTGCGTTGATGCCTGCTCAGAAACATCGGTCGCACAGCTCAGAGAGCGCAAGAGACGACCCGCCAAGCCGCTTGCAGTCATGGTTGCCGACGTGGCGACAGCGCGCCGCCTCTGTTACCTGTCAGACGAGCAGGCACGGGTACTGTCCGCGCCGCAGCATCCGATCGTTTTGCTCACGCCCCGGCCGCAGACGCGGCTCGCGGCCAACCTGGCTCCGCGGCTGAGCGATATCGGCATCATGCTGCCCTATACGCCGCTCCATCACCTGCTCTTTAGGCAACCCGACTGCCCGGCCGCACTGGTCATGACCAGCGGCAATGTCGGCGGCGAACCGATCTGCACCGGCAACGAAGAAGCTTTCCGGCGCCTGGCCGGTATTGCCGATTTTTTCCTGCTCCACAATCGCGATATCGTCACTCGAGTCGACGACTCGGTGGTCAAAGTCGTCGCCGGACATCCCCGCCTGATGCGTCGCTCCCGTGGGTACGTGCCGGCACCGATTCTCGTCCCCTACGAATTACCGGCCATCATCGGGTGCGGCGGCGGCCTGAAGAGCACCTTCAGCCTGGCACGTGGCACGGCCATATTCCCGAGCCAGCACATCGGCGATCTATTCAACCTACCGTCTTATGACTTTTATCGGGAATCGGTGACCAACCTGAAGCGGCTCTTTGCCATCGAGCCGGTTGCCGCCTGCTGCGATCTGCACCCCGATTACCTGAGCAGTCACTTCGCCAAAGAGCTTGGGTTGCCGCTCTATCGAGCTCAGCACCATCACGCCCACGCAGTTGCGGTGATGGCCGAACACGGCCTGTCCGGTCCAGTGCTCGCCGTCGTGCTGGACGGGACGGGTTACGGCACGGACGGCACCATCTGGGGTGGAGAGCTGCTGCAGGTCGAACTCACTTCGTTTCATCGCCTCGGCTGTCTCGAGCCACTGCCGCTACCCGGCGGCGACGCGGCTGCCGCGGAACCATGGCGGATGGCTCTGGCCTGTCTTTTCCGTTGCTTCGGGGAGCAGACCCGTGAATCTCCCTATCTTGCCGACATCGATCCGAACCGACGGCGCATCGTTTTGCAGATGCTCGAGAGCGGCTTCAACACTCCGCTGACCTCGAGCTGCGGCCGTCTCTTCGACGCTATCGCCGCGCTGCTCGGCCTGCAGTCGGTCTCCAGTTTTGAAGGAGAAGCCGCCATGCGTCTGGAAGCGTATGCCCGGCAAGCGGTGACCGAGCGCTGGCGTGAAGAATTACTTGAACGGCAGGAAGATTGCCGGCAGGATCTGCACTATCGAGAAAACGAACAAAGGTGGGAGATTATTTCCTCGAAATTTGTTAAAAGAATAATAGACAATCTTGATGCCGGCGGCAACGGCCCCGTCGCGGCCCTGCAGTTTCACTCCTGGCTTATCACTCGTATCTCACACCTTGTCGAGAAACTTGCTGGCAGAACAGGAATCACGACTGTCGTTCTGTCCGGCGGCTGTCTGCAGAACGAACTGCTGCTGGACGGCTTGCTCTTTTCTTTGGGCCAACGGGGACTGTCGACCTACTCGGGAGTGGAAATACCTCACAACGACGGCGGCATCTCCGTCGGCCAGGCAGTTATCGGAGGATTACAACATGTGTCTTGCAGTACCGATGAAAGTTGAACAGGTGGAAGGAAATCCGGACGATTTCACCAGCGAACAGCTGGCCACCGTGAATATGGATGGGATCAGCAGAAAGGTGCGCCTCGACGTGGTCGATCGCTGGCCCGAAGTCGGTGATTACGTCATCGTCCACGCCGGCTTCGCCATTCATTCCCTGGTCGAAGAAGAGGCCAAACGCAATATTGAGTTGATCAAGGAGTTGGCATCGCACATGCCCGAGGAGATGCTCCAAGGCGGTGACGGTTCATGAAGCATGTCGACGAATACCGGGATCGAACCTTGATCGAGCCGCTTGCCGCCGAACTGCAGCGGTCGATCAGCAAGCCGGTTCGCCTGATGGAAATCTGCGGCACTCATACCATGGCCATTTTCCGCAGCGGTATTCGTTCGATCCTGCCGGCAGGCATGGAAATCGTCTCCGGTCCGGGCTGCCCGGTCTGCGTGACCTCGGCCGCTCACATGGACGCCTTTATCTCCCTGGCCGATGTACCGGGCGTCCGGCTCGCCATCTTTGGCGATCTGTTCCGAGTACCCGGCTCGAACGGCTCTCTGGCCCATGCCAGCTCCCGGGGAGCCAAGGTCGAAATCGTCTATTCATCGATGGATGCCCTCGACATCGCTTCCCGTCATCCGGAGGATCTGGTAGTTTTTCTCGGCGTTGGTTTCGAAACGACCACCCCGGGAATAGCTGCCACCATTCTTGCCGCCCAGCGCCAAAGGATCGATAATTTCTGTGTCTTTTCGACTCACAAGGTTATTCCCGAAGCACTCGACATTCTGCTGCAGGATCCCGATTTACAGATCAACGCACTGCTCTGCCCCGGGCATGTCTCTGCAATAATCGGTGCCTCCGCCTATCAACCGTTTGTCGACCGGTATCACCTGGCCTGCGTGGTTGCCGGCTTCGAGCCCGCCGATCTGCTCAACGGCCTGATCCGGCTGGCCCGTCAGATCGGCGAGGATCGGCCGGCCGTCGACAATATCTACCCACGCGTCGTCTCCTGGGAGGGCAACCACCGGGCATTGGCCATGGTCGACGAAGTCTTTGAGGCAACCGATTCACAGTGGCGAGGTCTTGGCGGAATACCGGGCAGTGGCCTGAAAATCAGAGATCGCTATCGCGACTTCGATGCCGAGCAGCGCTTGTCCATCGTCGTCAAGGACGTCCCGGAGCCCAAGGGCTGCCTCTGCGGTCAGATTCTCAAGGGGCAGACCATCCCGCCACGCTGCCCGCTCTTCGGCACCCGCTGTACGCCGGCGTCACCGGTCGGCCCGTGCATGGTTTCCAGTGAAGGGACCTGCGCCGCCTACCATAAATACGGTGAAGTCGGTTGAAACAGGTCCTTTCTCCTTGTCTTCCAGAGCAATCCGCGCTAAACGAAACACGAACCTGAGCAACCCGATTCGAACCGTCAACCAGCGAGACGCTATGTCAGAAACCACCATCCTCCTCGATCACGGCAGCGGCGGACTGGCCAGCCAGCAATTGATCGGCGAGCTATTCCTCAAATATCTCGACAGCCCGATACTCAGAGGCCTGGAAGACAGCGCCGTCATCGACAATCAGCCGGGGAAACTAGCCTTTACCACGGACAGCTACGTCGTCGACCCGATTTTTTTCCCCGGCGGCGACATCGGCAAACTCGCCGTACACGGAACGATCAACGACCTGGCCATGCGTGGCGCCAGGCCCCTTTGTCTCAGTCTCGGACTGATTCTCGAGGAAGGGCTGCCGCTCGCTGATCTCGAGCGGATCATCATCTCGATCAGCGAGGCTGCAAATGAGAGCGGAGTGCCGATCGTCACCGGTGATACCAAAGTGGTGCCCCGCGGCAAGGCGGATAAAATCTTCATTAATACCTCCGGCATCGGCATTGTCGCCGACGGCGTCACCCTTTCATCAAAACAGGCCGCTGTCGGGGACGCGGTGATTCTATCCGGTACCATGGGCGATCATGGTATCACCATTATGACTCGACGCGCCGGGATCTCCCTG
>JAZBPM010000049.1:0-4294 GCA_036351615.1 Desulfofustis sp. | reverse complement strand
GCCTTGATGCCGGTGCTACCGAGGTCTATGTGATGGCGACCCATCTGGTGCTGGCCGGCGAGGCACGTCGCCGGTTCGCTGCATCACCAATCAAAAAAGTGATCGGTTCGGATACCTATCCCGGTGTCGAATCCGACGATCTGCTCGATGTCTATTCGGTGGCACCGCTCGTCGCCGAGATTCTATCGTCGCATTTCAACCATTGAAACAACGGGCGGTGGTCTTACGATAATGCGATGAAAGCGGACGACATTCAGGTCTACCTAGAACAGTCTTTGCTGTTTCGCAATCTCGACTCCGAGCAGTTGGCCGCGATTGCCTCGCAGGCAACAGTCAAGCACGTTGCCGAGGGAGAGGTTGTTCATCGCGCCGGAGATGAGGCCGACACCTTTTATGTGGTCGGCGTCGGAGAGATGGAACTGCTCATCGAAGGTGAAGACGGGGTCAAGACCATCGTCGGCCGGGTCGGCGCCGGCGGCCACTTCGGGGAGACCTCGCTGCTCACCAATAAACCGCAGGCGCTCACCATCCGCTCCCTCTGCGAATCGGTCCTGATCTGCTTCAAGGCTCCGTTTTTCAAAAAATTACTGCGCAAGCACCGGATTGTTCAGGAACGCATCGAGGCTGCCCTGGCCGAGCGGCTGCGGATCGCTTTTCAGAATCAAGCGGCCGGCGCGCTGGCCTGCGACATCTCAACCCGGGAAGAGATTCGCGTCGCCGACATGATGCCCATCGTTGGTATGGGCCAGGACAATGGCTTGGCAAACGGCAGCGATCAGGATCGGGTAATGCGCTCGCAATGTGCGCGAGAAATCCAGGCCGCCATCAAGACATTTGCCAAGATCGACGAGCCGATCCTGCTGACCGGTGAGTCCGGCACCGGGCGGCGGATGATGGCCAAGCACATTCACCTGCAAGGCAAACAGGCCCAGGGACCGTATATCGAAATCGATGTCCGGGATTACAACGGCGACGAACTGGCCGAGAAGCTCTTCGGCGTGAAGAACGATCCCTTTCCGTTCAGCCGGGTCCGGCAGACCGGCCTGCTCGAGCAGTTCTGTTTGGGGACTGTCGTGCTGCGCCATCTGGAGAGGATTCCTCCTCCGGTCCAGGAGCGGCTGGCCGAGGCGATTAGAACCATGACCTTTTCCCGGATCGGTGAGGACCGACAGATCGCCCTGCAGGCCCGGCTCATTTTCACCAGCGATCTGTCACCGGAAAAGCTGAAGGAAAACGAGTCGATCAGCAAAACGTTGGATGACATTTTGGCGCCGCACAGTTTCCACGTCGCGCCGCTGCGTTTCCACAAACGCGATCTACCCGCGTTTATCGATTATTTCGTGCATCGCTTCAGCCGGGAGTACGGCAAGGATATTTCCCGGGTCTCGCCGGAGACGCTCGGCATCCTGATGAATTACGACTGGCCCGGTAATCTCACCGAGCTTTCCGCAGTGATCCAGCGTGCGGTGATGCTGGCCAGGGACGATGAACTGCACAGCGATCACATCCTGCTCGGGCTGCCGAAGAGTGAAGGGAAATGGGAATTCAACCTGCTGCGTCTCCGGTGGGTCCGCTCGCTGTTCGAAAGCAGACTTTATCCGGCCCTGCCGCGGGCCGTGGTCGGCATCGTGTTGCTCGTCGCGGTAGCGACGCTGTTTTTCGGTCCCACCGATCCCGAAAAAAATATCGGTATCACTCTGAGTTGGGTCATCGGCTGGCCGCTTTTGTTTTTCTCGTTTTTCTTCCTGGCCCGCACCTGGTGCTCGGTCTGCACGCTGGCCATGCCTGGTACGCTCTTGCAATATGCGATCAAACCGAAGCGTTCGACGCCGCAGTTTATCAAGAACTACTCGGGCTGGTTGATGTCGGCCTTGTGCATCCTGGTATTCTGGGTGGAGATTGTCTTCAACGCCTACGAACGGCCGATTCTTTCCGGTTGGATTATCCTTGGCATCACCATCGGCTCGATTTTCTTCAGTATTTTTTACAAGCGGCGAACCTGGTGCCGGTATCTCTGCCCGCTCGGGGCGATCAATGCCATCTTCGCCATGCCGTCCATTCTCGAGTTACGTTCCAACCGGCATCTCTGTCTCAACCGTTGCACCGATCACGCCTGTTATACCGGCCTGGAAGACCAGGAGGGGTGTCCAATGTTCCGGCACCCGTTCATGGTCGACAACAACCGGGACTGTATCGTCTGCGGCCAGTGCATCAAGCAGTGCACGAAGCACTCCATCCATCTCAACGTTCGTATGGCCCCCCAGGAATTGTGGGATATCGAGGCGCCCCGGCAGGCCGACAGTTTCCTGATCGTGGCGCTCGGCGCAATCTTCTTTCCGTTTGCGCTGCATCAGGATCTTTATCAATGGATACATTGGCTGCAACAGACCTATCCGAACGTTTTCGGCCGATTGCCGTTCGCACTGATCGGCTCGCTGATCTTTTTCGGGCTGATTTTTCTCTTCCAGCTGGGCTACTACTTGATGATCCAGGTCCAGGCCAAGCTCACCCGGGTCGATCGCACCATGCTGCTGCCGCTGCTCGGCTATGGCTTTATTCCGATCATCCTCGGCGTCTATCTTGCGGTTCACTTTGAAATCTTCGTCAGTCAATCCTGGCGGCTGGTCGCCAATATCCGGGAAATCCTGGCGATGGCACCGATCGAGGCGGGCGCGCGACTGATCTCGCCGGATGCCTCGGCCTTGTTGCAGGTCTTCACCGTGGCCGGCGGCTTTTTCGCCTCACTCTATGCGACCCATCGTATTATCGACCGTCTCAAGGGTGGCGGGGTTACCACCCGGGATCTGATCCTTCCCTATAGCTTCCTGGCCGGTTTCACGATCCTTTTCGTCTTCTTTATGAAAACTTCGGAGATTATCCTCTTCTAGCTCTTCCTTCCGGAGGCCGTGGCGCTTAACGACGGGATTCGCCTTGCCTGGCCGGATGGTGAATGCTTCCTTACGTGCGGGTGGTTTGCCCGCTCGCATGAGCTTGATGCTGCAGCCCGCAAAGCCTGCGGAGTGTACCCTTTGGCAACGTCGGCCGGGTCGGGCGGAAATTTTTGGCAACCGCGCCGGAGCGCAAGACGTCTGTAATCTGCGGCTTGCACGCTGATGGTGAGGAGGAATAAAAGAGAAGATCGGGTAGAACCTGACCCAGTACAAAGGTTCTACCCGATTCGGGGGGGCTGTTTATGGGATAAACAGCTTTTCAAGAGGGGTACTTTTTGTAAAGCAAATATCGTTCCATTTTAAAAAAAACATTTTCTCCCGTTCTGCCGCCCTGCTTCACCGGCTTGCGGGTGTCGCTTGGCGGAACCCTTCTGGATTATATCGGGTCGCTGCATATATGGGTAAATATGGGTAATTTTCCGGTTCGCTGAGATCTGCGGCCGACCACCTGGGGGCAGGCGGCAGGCAAATCATCGGGGGTATTTTCGTGGTTAAACCAAAAATGGTATGTCCACAGCCAGCACGGATTGATTACTAAAACGAAACTGAATTACCAGTCTATGGTATAACGAATTACCGCATGGAAATAGAGAGATGGTTCGACACGATAATTTCTTTCGGCTGTCGCACTTGATTTTCCTTGCAAAATTTGTGAAAATTAATAGAAGATAAACTGATGCTCCCGTTGCCGATCGGTCGATTGTCGTATTCTTTGCCAGGCATTATCTTGCGTCGCCAAGCCGTGTCCGGCTCTGAAAAAACAGTTGTCACCACAGATTCTCAGCAACGGGAAACGAGATGCACCGCCATTCCAGACGGCGTGTATATTCGAAATCTCGCTCGACAAGACTCGTGACAAACCCCATCGAATCTTTTCTTCAGAGACGATTGTTTCTTTGTCCCCAGCGTCATCACACCAACGACCTGCTTACGCCGGAACTTGGTCTATTTTTATACGGTAGTCTGTCTCTTTTTTTCAATAAATTTCCCGATTGTGATCTTGGTAATACCAGTTTCTGTCGGCATTCCAACCGGCGGCCGATCACGAATCGGGCAGTAATGCCGCGACAGTGTCGCGGGAGGTAATTTCGCAACGTGGTAACCAGGTTTTGCGGCAATGCGGCAGCCTCTGCTGTGATGTCGTAAAAGGAGCGGGCGGCGGAATTGTGCCGGAGTATCGGCGTCGATTTTTGTTGCCGATCAGTTTTACAAACTATCAAAGCTCAGTGAGGAGGTACCGTTGATGAAGAAAGAAGAGATTAACACCAGCGTAGCCAAGCAGGACGACGTGAAGACCGGCCGCCGTAAATTCTTGAAAACCGCTGCCGCCGCCGCTGGTGCGG
>JAZBPM010000048.1:0-7317 GCA_036351615.1 Desulfofustis sp. | reverse complement strand
TAGAAAGCAAATTATTGCTGCGCGCCAGTTTTGCTTCATCATCCATGCCCTCGTTTTTTTCTTTGCGGACCCACCGGGCCCCGCTCAGCCATTTTTTCAGGGGCCGGGAATGGAGCCGGGTTGTCCGTCCTTGTTCGCTTTTCTCTATCCCGGTCGGTGAACCGGCCCGATCACTGTTTGCCTAACTCGTTAATTATGCCGATAGTCGAGGCCGGTTCGGGACGGACAGTGTGGTCGAGATTCACATCAACGGCCCGGATGATGCCCTTCCGATCGACGATGAAGCGCGACGGCATCGGCAGTGTCCAACTATTGTCTCCGTTGTAGGCGGGAATATCAATATTGAACACTTTGGCATAGACCCGCGCAAGTCTCTGCGGCAGGGTGATGACGATGCCGAATGATTCGGCGACCACATTGCCCTGATCGCTGAGCACGTGAAACGGCAACTCGCTCTCGGTCGCCAGCACCCGGGAATGCTCGGGCAACTGTGGGGAAATGGCCACCAGAGAACCTCCCGCCGCAGTGAGATCGGGATAGCTGTCACGCAGAGCCGCCAGCTCTGCATTACAATAGGGTCACCATTTGCCGCGGTAGAACAGAACCACCAGCGGCCCTTCGGCCAGCAGGGCATCCGAGGCGATGCACTCGCCCCGCGTATCGGGCAGGGAAAAGAGTGGAGCCGTGTCACCGACACTCAGTATTTTCTCTCGAACGATACTCTCCTGTAATTCGGCAAATCCTTGTTGTATCGCCGCTCTCACGTCCGGTGTGAGTTTCTCGGCGGACCTTTCTCTGATCGTCTGGAGCTGTTGTTGCAGGCTTGTCATGGTATTCCCTCCTTCCTCTTGCCAACGCTCGACGAAACCTGGCTGGCGCCACGTTCGTGAAAGCCCGTGCCAAAACGACAGGGACATTTGAAGATAGTATTCATCTTCAGAGTCAATGCCAACAGCCCGTGGTTTACAGCAGCTCCACCAGCTCCCTGCCGTTCGAAAGGGCAACATTGTTACAACGGCGATACGGCTCCCTCGGATCGTCAATTTGCTGCGGTGACATATTGTTCTTGTCAAATGATGATTATGCAATATAGTTGCATTAACAATATCACGGATTGTAGCTCAGCTCGGGAGTAACCAATGCATATCTCACTATCTATAATTTTACTTTGTTTCCTTTCTGTTATTCTACACTCTCCGGTATCGGCAGAGGCCCAACCCGTCGTTTTTGTCAGCATCTCCCCACAGAAACAGTTTGTGCAACAAATTGGCGGCAACCTGATGTCCGTTGAAGTCCTTGTTCCGGCTGGCGTCAGTCCCCACACCTATGAGCCGAAACCGTCGCAGATGAAAGCCCTCGCGGAGGCAAAAGCCTACTTTGCCATCGGCGTTGATTTTGAAACGGTGTGGCTGAAACGCATTGGCGGGGTCAATCCGGCTATGAAAATAATTCATACCGATACCGGCATCGACAAGCTGGCCATGACTGACCATCACCACGACAAGGGTCACCATGAGCAAAGCGACGGCCATCATGATGATCACCAGGAGCGCGAGCGTGCCCAGCACCACGACGACGAGGGCCTCGACCCGCATATCTGGCTAGCCCCATCCCTCGTCAAGCAGCAAGCGGCCATCATCGCCGACGCGCTTGTCGAATTGTTTCCGGAACACGCCCCGGCATTTCAGCACAACCGGGATGCCTTCATCGAACGGATCGACACGCTCGACCAAGATCTCCGCGCCACTTTGGCCGGCAGTCAGGGCATGCAATTCCTGGTCTTTCATCCATCCTGGGGCTATTTTGCCCGCGAATACGGCCTGCAACAGGTGGCCATCGAAGTCGACGGCAAAAACCCGAAACCGGCCCAGCTGGCCGCGCTGATCGAACACGCCCGGGAACACGGAATTCATGTCGTCTTCGCGCAACCCCAGTTGTCGACCAAAGGCGCGGAACTGATCGCCCGGGAAATCGACGGTGAAGTAATCCTAATCGATCCGCTGGCCGAAGACTGGCTCAGCAATCTCAGAGAGGTTGCCAAACGCCTGAAAGACGCACTGAAGGGATCTTGATGCCAACTGCGCCGCCCATCGTAACCATCACCGATCTCTGCTATTCCACCGGCGGACAGGATATCCTGCACAATATCAACCTCGATGTCTTTCGAGGCGATTTCATTTCGATCATCGGCCCCAACGGCGGCGGCAAAACGACCCTGCTGAAATTGATTCTCGGGCTGCTCAAACCGAGCAAAGGCACGATCAGAATCAACGGCCGGTCTCCCGGCATGCATGGCACCAGCATCGGCTATGTCCCGCAGCACGTCAACCACAACCTCCGCTTCCCGGCCACCGCGCTCGACGTGGTACTGATGGGCGCCCACGATCCACGAGCCAGCCGATGGACCCGTACTTCGGGCCAGACGAAGGAGACGGCCCGCGAGATCCTTGCCAAACTCGGCGTCGCCGACTGCGCCGGCCGGAAAATCGTCGCTCTGTCCGGCGGCCAGCGACAGCGGATCCTGATCGCCCGGGCTCTCGTCTCCCGCCCGGAACTGCTGGTTTTGGACGAACCGACGGCGTCCATCGACACCAAGGGGCAGACGGAGTTCTACGAGCTGCTCAAGGAACTGAATAAAGAGTTGACCATCCTGATGGTCAGTCACGACCTGTTGATCGTCTCCTCCTATGCCAAGTCGATCGCCTGTCTCAACCGTTGTATGCACTATCATCAGTCCTTCGGATCGTCCCGCGAAGTCCTGGACGCCTTTTATTCCTGTTCGGTCGACGAAATCTGCCCGGTCGGTGTAATCGCCCAGCAGCCCTGGACCATCCGCAAAATGGAGTAACCCGTGATCGATGCCCTACAATTCGAGTTCATGCGCAACGCCCTGCTGGCCGGCCTGTTGGCCAGCGTCATCTGCGGCGTCATCGGCACACTGATCGTGGTCAACCGGCTGGTTTTCCTGTCCGGCGGCATCGCCCACAGCGCTTACGGCGGCATCGGGCTCGCTTTTTTCTTCGGCTGGCCCTACATGATATGCACCACGCTCTTCGCGCTGGCCGCAGCCCTGACCATGGCGGCGGTCTCCCGGTCCATGAAACAGCGGGCAGACACGATCATCGGGGTGATGTGGGCGATCGGCATGGCCACCGGCATCCTGTTGCTCGACTTTACGCCGGGCTACAACGTCGACCTGATGAGCTATCTGTTCGGCAGCATCATGTCCGTGCCCCGCTCTGAACTTATCTCCATGGCGCTGCTTGGCGGCGGCGTACTCGCCCTGGTGTTCTTCTTTTTCAAGGACCTGCTGGTCATGTCCTACGACGAGGAATTCGCCCAGGTCCAGGGGGTCCCGGTACGAGCGCTCTACTACCTGCTGATCGGCAGTGTCGCCGTGACCGTGGTCGTCGTAGTCCAGGTCGTCGGTCTGATCCTGGTTATCGCACTGATGACTATTCCACCCTCGATCGCCGAAAAATACACGTCGTCGATGCTGCAGATGATGGCGGTTTCCTGCGGCCTCGGTATGCTCTTTATTACCGGGGGTCTGTGGGGTTCCTATCGCTACGATCTGACCTCCGGGGCGGCGATCATCCTGGTCGCAGCGACGGGGTTTCTGCTTTCACTGCTGGTCGATCAGGTGATCTTAAGAAAACGGCGACAGCGCTGGCTCAAGGCCCACGCTATCGACGGCAACGACAGGTAATCCTGCTGATGTGTGCGCACTGCAATTACCAGAATCTACTCGAGGAGGCCGGGGTTGAACCGACTGCCAACCGGCTTCAAGTTCTGGCGGTGATCGGTGGCAACGACGCGCCGCTCACCGCCGCCGAGGTTTTTTCAACCATTGAGCGGTCCCACCCCATCAATCGGGTAACCGTATACCGGATTCTCGACCTGCTCGTGCAAAACCGGGTAGTCGAGCGAATCAGCAGCGGCGGCAGGGCCGCCCATTTCGGCCTGGCACCGAACAAGTACCATGCCCCGCATCCCCATTTCTGCTGCAGCCGGTGTGGCGCCGTCATCTGTCTCAATCCCGACAGTCTCTCCGTCGACGCGGACAACCTGCAGAAAACCTTTGCCGGAGAGGTGAGTCGGATTGAGGTTCTCGTGGAAGGCATCTGCCGAAATTGCCTGAAGCAAAGATCAAACCACTGATAAAGGAGTTCCATTATGGCCAATTGTTGCGAAATGAAAGAAGGAGACCTGTTTGTCTGTGAGAAATGCGGATTGGAATTGCGCGTCGCCAAACCCTGCACGTGCAAGCCGGGAGCAGAGGAGAGCTGTTCCGTGCCGTTGCAATGCTGTGGGCAGGACATGACGAAGCGTTAGACGAACCACCGGCACCGACGGGGACTCCGGTACCGAAACAACCGGGAACCGACGTCCCCGTCCTCATCAGAAACGAACCTGCCGCTTCTCGGAAAGAGGGCGTCGCCACTACAACGCCCTTCCAGAGCCCTGACAGAGCTACCCAACGTCTCATACGGCAAGGCCGTTGAGAATAAGCAGTTCAGTGATGTTCCTCATGTACGAAAATAAGAATGATTGCCACTTGCGTGGTTTATTCTTTTGCTTACAGTCTTGGAACAGCTGGGCCTTCGTCACGTCAATGAAAACCACAGGATGACCAGACACCATGACCGCCGAAAAAAATGTTTTGGGAATGCCGCTGCAGGTATGCGGTATTGAGCCGCTTACCGGATTCCACCGTGACGGTTCCTGCCGCACCGGACCGGAGGACGTCGGAGTACACGGTGTCTGCGTGGTTGCTACCGAGGAATTTTTGAGCTTTTCCAAAGAGAGCGGCAACGATCTGTCCACCCCCCGGCCGGAATTCAACTTTCCCGGCCTACTGCCGGGCGATCGCTGGTGTGTCTGTGCGGCTCGCTGGCAGGAGGCACTCGAGCATGATGCGGCACCGCCGGTGGTCCTGGCCGCCACCAGTTCGGCGGTATTGGAAATCATTGCCGGCGCCGACCTGTTCGCCCATGCAGTCGAGGACGGGCATGGTTGAGTTCACTCTGTAAACGGGATCTTTCCCCAACCGTTCAATCGACAATAACCGCAAGGGAGCGGGACTATCATGGAATTGCAGGACTATTTCGAGAATGCCGGCGGCACCGGCATCCTGGCCACAGCTGACAGCGACGGTCGCGTCGATGCGGCCATTTACTCACGGCCGCATTTCCTCGATGACGGGACGCTGGCGTTCGTCATGCGCGACCGTTTGACCCATGCCAATCTGCAATCGAACCCCTACGCCACCTATTTATTCATTGAGCAGGGTCCCGGCTATCACGGCAAACGGCTCTTCCTCGAAAAGACCGGAGAGAGCAGCGACCCGGCTCTAATCGCCCGCTACAAGCGTCGAACCCCTACGCAAACCGACGGGGAAGCACTGTTTCTCGTCTATTTCAAGATCGACCGGCAATTGCCCCTGCTCGGCGGATCGCCGTCCTAATGCTCGCCGGGAATACCCGGTAATCGAGCTGCTTCCTTCGCGGGCATATGTCTGTACCGCTTACCTGACCGGTTGACAACCCGGACGGTCTCCGTGCTGAGAGCTTGACCGGGGACGGAAAACGGGGCATTATAGCGCTCGTCGCACGATGGTTCGGCCGTTGTGTGCCGCGAGCCGCGGCGGGTGCGGCAGATCGTCAACCAGTCGGGAAACAGCCATGATCTCCATCGTCATACCGGTGTTCAACGAACAGGCGTCCCTGGAGCCACTCCACCGTGAGATCGGGACGGTCATGGGACCGCTCGGGGTCGACTACGAAATCATCTTCGTCGACGATGGTAGCAGTGACGGCAGTTCCAACGTGATCCGGACTCTGGCGACTGGTGATGATCGAACTCACTACGTGACATTGCGCCGCAATTTCGGCAAATCCGCGGCCCTACAGGTCGGCTTCAACAAGGCTCGCGGCGATATCATCATCACCATGGACGGCGACCTGCAGGATGACCCGGCCGAAATCCCCCACTTTCTCGACGAGTTGACCAACGACTGCGACCTCGTTTCCGGCTGGAAGATCGACCGCCAAGATCCGCGCGAGAAGACCGTACCCTCGGCAATCTTCAATCGTGTCGTGTCACTGCTCAGCGGCCTGAGGCTCAATGACTACAATTGCGGCTTCAAATGCTACCGAAGGCAAGTGGTAGATGAGATCAGGCTCTACGGGGAGTTGCACCGCTTCGTTCCGCTGCTTGCCCACAAGAAAGGCTTTCGCATCAAAGAGTTGGCCATCCACCATCGCAAACGCCGTTTCGGCGTCTCCAAATTCGGCCTGGAACGCTACGCCCGCGGTTTTTTCGATTTACTGACGGTGATTTTCATCACCACCTATCTAAACCGGCCGATGCATCTGTTCGGCTGGGTCGCCGCCTTTTTTTCAGGACTCGGGACCCTGCTGTTCGGCTACCTGTTCTTCGGCCGCTGGCTGGGTGGCGAATCGATCGGCACGAGCCCGCTGTTCAGCATTTCTATCTTTCTGATCAGCACCGGCATCCAGGTCTTCGTCATCGGCACGGTAGCCGAGTTAATCGTCTACAACCGCGAGCGGGAGCGGCTCGACAGCTACTCGATCAAGGACGAGGACCGGTGAAACTCGTCAAGTTCTTCGGCAGTTCGGTCATCGCCACCAGCGTCGACTTCCTGCTTTACCTGGCACTGATCACCGTCATCTCGCCGACGCCGGCACACGCGATCAGTGCAGCGACCGGCATGGTGATCAATTTCACACTGCAGTACACCTTCGTCTTCACGCCGACCAATACACTGAGAAAGGCGATCGGCCTGTCGCTCTGTTTCGCCGGACTCGGCGTACTGCTTGGCACGGTGATCATCTACCTGCTCACGCACCATACCCCGCTGGCCGGCTTCCCGGTTGCGGCCAAGGTGGTGACCGTCGGCCTGATCTTCTTCTACAACTACGTCACCCGGAGATTCTCGTTCGGCGATACGTCCGCCGGCCGCTGCGACCAGGGGAAACCATGCTGACCAGAGCCGGTCGACTGCTGCTGGAGCACGTTGTGCTGTTCATCATCGGCTATTTTGTGCTGCAGGTTCTGGTGCGCCTGATCACCACCCCCGGTGCGGTGATCGACGAGAGCGAACAACTGTTGCTCACTCAGCACTTTTCCCTCGGCTACAACGCCCAGCCCCCGCTCTACACCTGGATCCAGATGGTGTTCTTCGCTTTTTTCGGCCCCGGCATTCTGGCGATGACCGTGCTGAAAAATCTGCTGCTCGCGCTGGTCTACCTGTTGACCTACCGGATCGGCCGGCTCCTAACCGGCAACCGACAG
>JAZBPM010000047.1:0-3702 GCA_036351615.1 Desulfofustis sp. | reverse complement strand
CGGCGCTTTCGGCAGCATCGCGCTGGCGGCCGGCTATCGCGAATTGACCTGGCACAGACTGCGCGACTCGGTCTACCTGACAACGAGAACCTCGGCGATGGTCTGCTGGTTGTTTGTCGGCTCCTGGACATTTTCCTCGGTCTTTTCCTACCTGGGCGGTCACAGCGTTATCGAGCATTTTGTTATCGGGCTCAATCTGCCGCCGGTGCTCTTCCTGATCCTGGCCCAGGTGATTATCTTCCTTCTCGGCTGGCCGTTGGAATGGAGTGAGATCATCATCATCTTCGTGCCGATCTTCCTGCCGCTGCTCGAATCGTTCGGTATCGACCCGCTGTTCTTCGGTATCCTCGTTGCCTTTAACCTGCAGACGTCGTTTCTGACACCGCCGATGGCGATGTCCTGCTATTACCTGAAAGGCATCGCTCCACCGCACATCCAGCTCACGTCAATTTTCAAAGGCTCGATGCCGTTTCTTGCGATCGTCATCCTGGCAATGATTCTGCTCTATAATTTCCAGTTCCTGACCACTTGGTTGCCGGATCTGGTCTACGGCACCGCGCGCTAGTGAAAGGGGGGCGTAGATGACACAAGGAGCAAGTATGGAACCGGCGTTGATGGGGGCAGTGCAGGCGGCTCGCGAGATTCGCGAGGGACGGCTCAGTTCCGAGGAACTGGTACGCGCCTGCCTGGCCCGGATCGACCAACTTGAAGAGACGGTGCAGGCCTGGGCCTTTCTCGATTCGGATCTTGCCGTCAAACAGGCCGTTCAGGCCGATAAGGCCAAACAGACCGGTCAGCATCTCGGTCCGCTGCACGGCGTGCCGGTCGGTATCAAGGATATTTTCGATACGATGGACATGCCGACCGAAGATGGCACGGTCCTGCACCGGGGGCGACAGCCGCTTTCCGATGCGACCGTGGTCCACCGATTGCGGCAGGCCGGTGCGGTGATCATGGGTAAGACGGTAACCACCGAGCTGGCGGTCTTTGCGCCGGCCAAAACCCGTAACCCCCATGACCCGCAACGAACCCCGGGTGGCTCGTCGAGCGGCAGCGCCGCTGCCGTGGCAGCCGGTATGGTGCCGCTGGCAGTCGGTACCCAGACCAACGGGTCGATGATCCGGCCGGCCTCGTTTTGCGGTGTCTACGGCTACAAACCGACTTTTGGTCTGATTTCCCGGCACCTGGTGCTGCAGCAGTCCCGGCCGCTTGATCAGGTGGGCGTCTTTGCCCGCAGTATTGAGGATTGTGCCGTGATTGCCGAAGCCATCATCGGTCACGACCCGAGCGATCCCGACACCCGGCTGGCGGCCACGCCGCGCCTGCTGCAGATGCAGGCCGAAGAGCCGCCGGTAACGCCAAAATTGGCCCTGGTCAAGACCCCGGTCTGGGGCCGGGCCGATGAGTCGACCCGCGCCGCTTTTGCCGAATTGGCGGAAGTGCTCGGCGACAAAGTGGCCGAGGTCGATCTACCACCTTCGTTCGATCATGCCCATGAACTGCACCGCATTATCATGGAGGCCGATCTGGCTCGCAGTTTCGCCAAGGAATATGAGAGCGGGCGGGAACAATTGAGCGGGGTGCTGCGGGAGATGATCGAGCGAGGGCAGCGGGAACTGGCCGTCGACTACAACAACGCGGTAGCCGCCATTCCCGGCTACAACCAGGAGTTGGACAAGGTGTTCGAGTGGCACGATGCGATCATCACGCCGGCGACCGTCGGTGAGGCGCCGCTGGGCCTGGATTCGACCGGGAGCCCGATGTTCTGCACCATCTGGACCTTATGCGGCATGCCGGCCATTACCCTGCCGCTGCTGGTCGGCGAGCAGGGACTGCCGCTCGGCGTGCAACTGGTCGGGCCGCGCGGTGACGACGCGGCCCTGCTGCGGACCGCCCGCTGGCTGGTTGGAGAGTTGAACGGTTAACGTGTACCAAGGAGCGATACGCATATGAGCAATATCATTACCGGCGGGATTGCTGTTCTGATGGCCGTTGTTTTTTTCCTATTTTACGCAATCAGGCTGCATTCCGTCGTCCTGTGGCTAATCATTGGTGTCAACCTTGTCGCTTTGCTCTACGATTTTTACAAATCGGTCACCGTGGGCGAGGATCATATCTAAGCGTTTGGTGCGAGCAAATGACGCCGGGAAAAGAACCGGCGGTTGTCTCTGAACGGTGGTGGCAGCTGCCTGCCAAACAGTAAGGATAGCCTATGAAACCTGTCGTTCTGGTAACCAGAAAATTACCCGAAGCGGTTGAAGCTCGGCTGCGGCGGGACTATGAGCCGATTCTCAACCCCGCCGACGAGATCTACGACGGCGATCGGATCATCGAGGAGGCGGCTGGTGCGGACGCGATCCTGCCCTGTCACACCGAGAAATTCACCGCCTCCGTTATTGAGCGGCTGCCTGAGCGGGTCAAGATCATCGCCAATTTTTCCGTCGGTTACGATCATGTCGACGTCGCCGCCGCGAAAAAACGGGGACTGGTGGTGACCAACACGCCCGAGGTGCTCTCCGATGCCACCGCCGAGTTGACCATTTTGCTGATGCTCGGTGCCGCCCGGCGGGCCAGCGAGGGTGAGCGTTTGGTGCGCAACAGAGGGTGGCGGGACTGGAGTCCGAGTTTCATGGTCGGCGTGCAGATGACCGGCAAGCGGCTCGGCATCATCGGCTTCGGCCGGGTTGGTCAGGTGGTCGCCCGGCGGGCTCGGGCGTTCGATATGGAGATCCACTACCATAATCGGCACCGGGTCGCCCCTGAGGTGGAAGAAGGGGCCATCTATCACGATACCCCTGAAGGGTTGCTACCGCACTGCGATTTTCTGGCACTCCACTGCGTCGCCTCGCCTCAGACGGAAAAGCTGCTCAATGCCGAGCGGATCGCGTTGCTGCCGGACGGGGCGATCGTCGTCAACGCCAGTCGTGGCGTGGTGATCGACGACGAGGCGCTGATCGCCGCACTGAAGTCCGGTAAACTTTATGCAGCCGGACTCGATGTCTTCAACAACGAACCCGATATTAATCCCGCCTACCGGGACCTGGACAATGTCTTTCTGATGCCGCATATCGGCAGTGCCACGAAGGAGACCCGCGATGCGATGGGCTTTCGCGCGCTCGATAACCTGGATGCCTATTTCGGCGGGAAAGAACCGAAAGACCGCGTCGCCTGAGCCAGGCGGCGAATCGGCGGAATGCGCGGCAGGTGATTGGCGACATCACCTGCCGCGTGCTGTCATGCGGGGAGAGGGCTGTCAGCCCACGGAAATCTGCGGTTCGGTAATCTCCAGCTGGTCAAAGAGGTATTCCATCCACGGGCAGCTGCTCTCGCCGGTACCGTATTGCTCGAGGTAACTGCGGATCAAAGTCTTCTGCCGATCGCTGCTGGTTTCGTTCCAGCTGGCCGTAATTGCTTCAATGATTTCGGGTCGCATAGAATCCTCACTCTTCTTGTTCCGACAACCTTCCGACTTTTTTACAAAATTATGAGCTTTTTAGCAAGAGCTTAATTAGTACTCCGGCGAGCCTTTTGCAAAACTTAGATTTTTGTTCGAAATCAAGGCATGCGAAAAATTTTACCGCAGGCATATACATGATATTCCGAGGATAAAATTTTGAGCATAACGCAGAGTGTGGGCGAAAAGATTGTTTTACAAATGGCTCCAGCTTTTTCAAGTCTCCCTTTGGTCGGTTCTCGGTTCGG
>JAZBPM010000046.1:0-3519 GCA_036351615.1 Desulfofustis sp. | reverse complement strand
TGCAGCGTGGTGAATTTTTGTTCGTTGAAGGTGATCGCGGCACCTTTATGGGCTTTGTCGTCAGCGGTGTTCTCGAGGTCCTGAAAAAATCGGAGACCGGCGAAAACATGGTAATCGCCCGATTGACCAAGGGGAGTTCGATCGGTGAAATGGCCTTGATCGACAAATCGACGCGTTCGGCAACGGTCATGGCCAAGCAGCCGACTACCATGGTAACGCTCACGGAAAAGGGCTTCGATCTGCTGACCCAGAAATCGCCGGCACTGGGTGTCAAGATTATGCAGAAAATCGCCCGCCTGCTCAGCTTGAATATGAGACGTACTTCCAGCAAGCTGGCAGATCTGATGCAAAGCAAACGATGAGTGGTCGCACCGGTTATTCATGACACGTCAACAGCCCACCCGTATCCTTGCCGCTGTTCACGTCCAGGATCAATGCTCAGTGATCCTCCAGTCCATACAGGAGATTCTGCCAACCAGCGAGGTGACCTGCGTCAACGAAGATCGCGTGCTGCCCGAATTGGGGGCGCAGGTCTACCAGGCCCTGATCATCTCCGACAGCAACGGCGTCGCTGCCTCGTTTGCGGCCCAGTTGCGCAAGATCGCTTCATATCATCCCGACCTGCTGCTGATACCGGTGCTGGCTGCCGACAGCCAAACGCATCTGCAAACGGCAATCGAACTTGATGTCTTTTTCTACCTGACCACACCGCTCGATCCAGTCGAGGTGGATCTGGCGATAAAACGATTACAGGCCAAACTTGCCCATAGCCCTGCTACGGCAGTCCGGAGTGCTGCCGTAGCAAATCGTAGAATCCCCGGTTTTATCGGCGGCGGCCCCGCCATGAGTATGCTGTTTGAACTGATCCACCGGGTCGCCCAGGACGACTACGCCACCGTACTGATTCGCGGTGAATCGGGAACAGGCAAAGAACTGGTGGCCAAGGCCATTCATGCCAAAAGCAAACGGCGAGTCCATAATTTCGTGCCGGTCAATTGTGCCGCCATTCCTGACGATCTGCTCGAAAGCGAATTATTCGGCCACCTGAAAGGTTCGTTTACCGGGGCCGGCCAGAACAAGACCGGACGCATCCAATACGCCGACCAGGGCACCCTCTTCCTCGATGAAATAGGCGATATGAAACCCGCCTTGCAGGCTAAACTCCTGCGTGTTCTCCAGGAAAAGGAATTTGAACCGGTCGGCTCGCTCAAAGCGATTCCTGTGGACACCAGAATCGTCGCCGCAACCCATTGCGACCTTGAAACCTTGGTCAGGAAAGGTGATTTCCGAGAAGATCTCTACTATCGCCTCAGCGTCGTACCGATCCAAGTACCGCCTCTGCGAGAACGGTGTGAAGATATCCCCCTGTTGCTCGATCGCTTCATCGAGGCCTTCACCGTCGAGCGAGGCCGGGAAAAGATCGCGTTTTCGCCGGAGGCCGTATCGTTGTTGATGCAATACGACTGGCGCGGCAATGTCCGCGAACTGGAAAACCTCGTGCAACACATGTCGATTCTTTATAGCGGCCGAAGAATACGGTCCCAGGACCTACCCGACAAATTCCTCCGTTCGGCAGCTGAAACGCCCCCAGAAACAGACGGCAGTCCATTGCCCAAAAACGGCCTGGAGCATGATATGCTTCAGGAACGAGCCGATCTCTTTGCCGCCTTCGCCATGCCCGAAAAGGATCAGTCGATCGATCTCGCCAGCGGCCCGGTTGATTTCAACGACCTGATCAATGAATTCGAGAGCGAACTGATCGTGACGGCCATGAAATTCACCGCCGGCAACAAAAAGGAAGCGGCCCGCCTGCTGTGTTTGAAACGTACCACCCTGCTGGAAAAAATCAAAAAGAAGGGGCTGGAAGGAGCATGGCTGTAAGGATTGTCAAGACGATCCTGATCACGCAGCCAGGCTGATGATATTATTGTTTATTTTTTCTTCGATGTCCGAATCTTCGGCAGGCGTCAACAAGATATCTGTCACCCCGTATTTGACGGCGCGCAGCACCTTGCTGCGGGTCCATTCCGGTCCGGCGGCGATGATCGGCAACGAACAATTGGAACTGATCTTGATGGCCATGCCGAATGCCTGTTCATCGACACGCTTCATGACCAGAAACACTGCCTTGTAACTCCCCGGCAGGTGTTTTTTCAAATTGTCTTTGAAACTGAGACGCTTCCACCCCACCCCTCGTACATCCAACACGTTTTGGATCATTATCGCGTCTTGCTCGCAATCACTTACGAGCAGCACTTCGCCACTGACCGAGTCACCCGATGATACTGCTGCCTGCCGGCTTGATCGATAGTCATCTGAAGCTTCAACGGCTGGCTCACCGCCCGTTGCTCCCGCAGCATCCTCTTGATCGTCGAGCGGCTGTCCGAGCAGTTCCAGTTCAAGGAGCCGTGCAGGGAAAAGCATCTGCAGTCGACCGTATTGCGTTCCGCCGATAGAAATAGACATGCTGCTCAGGTAATAGAGCAGGTTAGGAATCGGCTCCTCGGCGCCCACATCGACCTTCATCGGGATCACCTGGTCGATGTCCTTTTTGATGAAACGCAGTGACTTCGTGTAGTGTTCTTCAAAAACTGCGGTATAGACGCCGGCGATGATATTGGCGATTTCACCATAGGCATCCTGGCTGTCGGCGCCGAAATCCTCTTCTGCGACAGCGGTCTCAAGCTCGCTCGGCGGTAACATGATCAGGGTACCGCCGATCCTGATCGCATCCTTGAGGCTGACGAACAAAAAGCTCTTGTCCTCCTGATCGCCGACCACGTCGAGTTCGGCAATAACCTGTTTGCCACTCGTCTCTTCCAAGAAAAACGCTTCTTTGGTAACCGGTTTGTTGTCCGCTTCGCCGCAACTGACAGTAACCCCGAGCAGTGCGCCGACCTCTTCGCCGACCCGCTCCCGGCAGGTCTGCAGCAATGAATCGACCTTCTTGCGCTGTTTCTCCAGACCGGCAAGCGCTGCTTGCCGGTCGCCGACACTCGAAGCAGTGGCCGCTGTGGCTGCGCCTTGCTCCTTGGCGGTGGGTTGCCCGCCGGGCTCCGTATCTGCAGCAGGTGCCGCCTCGGCCTGGTCGACAACCGCTTCGTTTTCTTCCGGCGACTCCTCGCTCGCCTCCGCCGCTGTTTCGTCGTCGGCAGTTGCGTTCTTGACCAGGTCGAAGGCTGCCGCCGGTACCAGCATATACATGGTCCCCATCGGCCGTTCTTCGAGGTCCATATCCATGGTGATCTGATAATACTGCTGATCGGGAATCGGCTCGGCTGATGATGCGTCGACTTTCAACGGTGAGACGACCGTTTGTTCTTTCCTGACAAAACGGGTCGCCTTGGGATACATTTCTTCGAAGGTCTTTGTATAGGATCCAGCAATAATATTGGCAATTTCTCCGTAGGAATCCTCGGTTTCTCCATCATAGCGCTCATCGGACACGACATCTTCGAGTTCGCTCGGCGGCAGCATGATCAACGTGCCGCCCAGTCTGATGGCGGCCTTTACCGGAAC
>JAZBPM010000045.1:0-3796 GCA_036351615.1 Desulfofustis sp. | reverse complement strand
CGCAAAGCAAAAGAGAAATAGTTCTCAGTCAACGCTGGGGTTGGGTGAGATTACCTTTCCAGGCGGCCTGAGGTAGTCCGGGGAACAGCAGGTGATGAGTTCTGATCCATTATCTATCAGCGCTCGTGAGCTACGGGGAAAACAATCGGTTAGAGCGACATTCAGGCTCCCCGACGACACCATAGAACTGCTGAAAACCGCTGCCGAGCATTTGGGTGTCAAACAGAAATCGTTGCTCGATCAACTCGTTGAAAATCGTGAGGTGTTGGGCAAGGTTGCCCTAGAGGGCCGGGGAACAGAAAAGAGCGACATTCCGCGAAGACAAAAGACGTTCGTCCTGAGCCGCAAGGCCTTGGCCATGCTTGATGAAATATCGGCAAGACACGGGGTCGCCCGTGATCTGCTCCTCGAATGTTCGGTGCAGCGATTGATCCCGTTTGTCCAGGCGGAACAGGAAAAACAGAAAAACCGGAGCCGGTTGTCCGTCGATATCACCATCTTTCTTGAAACCAGCCGTACCCTTTTGCAGAAGTCGGAAGCCCTGCTGGACAGTGACGATCGATTACGTCTGAAAATTGAAAAAATGGTTACTCAGGTCGAAAAAGCGATCAACGATATGGCCGGGCTACTACCGGTAGAAAAAGGCTGACCAGGTTTGGGGCTCAGGCCGGAGCTTCCGCCAGCAGCAGCTCGCTGACAGATAGGGAGCGGTGTTCGCCGGCTTGCAGATTGAGCTGGTATTGATCGGCTGGGGGAATATCGGCCCCGTCCGGGGCATTGGTAATCTTGACCCGTGGTCGATCGATGCTTGGCCCGGTGGCGGTGACCAGCCCTTTTCTGCCGTCGGAGAGTCTTACCATGGTTCCGGGCGGGTAGAGGCCGATCGCCGAAATAAAAGAGGCCAGCATGGCCGGATGGAATCCGCCCTTGTCGCGCAGCATGATGCTGTAGGCCATGTGCGGGGTGAGCGGGGGTTTGTATGGCCGGGCAGCGGTCAGCGCCTCGAAGGCATCACAGATCTGCAGCAGAGAGGTGATGGGGTGCCGGGCCGCCCACTCGGGTTGCCGGGGATAGCCGGTACCGTCGTGACGGATGTGATGCCCCCAAGCTGCGGCTATATCGAGCGTCGTGGAGTTTTTCTGACTGAGCAGGATTTCCGCACCGACCTGGGAATGGGTCATGATGGCGGCGAATTCTTCCTTGTTGAGTTTACCGGGTTTGTAGAGGATCTGTTCCGAGATCCTGCTTTTGCCGACATCGTGCAGCAGGCCGGCGGTGCCGATGGCCAGCAGCATCTCGTCGCTCCACTTGAAGGAATTGGCCAGAAACACGGCCAGGGCGGCGACCCGGACCGAATGGCCGACCGTGTAGCTGTCATAGTCCGGATAATGCACGTGCTGCATCATGTCGGAAAAGTGCGTCTTGGTGAAATGCAGCATATATTCGCTGACTGATCGGGTGTTGTCGATATCGATATCCTGCCCCAATGCGACATCGCCGTGGGCCTGGGCGACCGAGTCGAAGAGCGCCTGGTAGATCAGCGTCGGCGAGTGCAGGAAGTCACCGGTATCCTGGCCCTGCCAGACGGTGCGCTGGTCTCTGGTCGTCGGTCCGGAAGAGCCCATGTAGTGATGGGCGATTTCGATATTATAGATATCCTTGGCGACGAGCAATTCCCGAGCTTGCTTGATCGTTTCCACCGGTTGTTTGAGATCGATGGTCAGGTCGAGCAGGGCGCTGAATTCGTTTTCCGACGTCTGGTCGGTAAAGGAAAATCCGCCACAACGCAATTTGTCGGCAAATAGCACGAGCTGGCGACCGACGATGCTCGGTCCGATCAGGTTGCGTCCTTCGAAGACAAGATTGTTGTCGATGATTCCGATGAAGAGTTTGTTGATCTCCGTTTCCCGGCAAAACTCCCTCAGCCGCTCGACAAAGCTTTTGGCCAACAGACGAACTTTGGGGTGATCGGAGAAATAGAGACGCCGGGTGGAAATCGCGCGACAAAGGAGGATCAGGAGGTTGTTCAGTTTCTCGTACATATTCTCTCAAGCCGGGTTGTTAGCGGTGCCGTCTGTGGTCGGCCAGCGCATGTTGGGCAGCCTTGCGGCATTCCGACGGCCATTCGGGGATGAAGAGCAGTTTTCGTTCACTGGCTATCTGTTCGAGTATCGCGTTTGTTTGCTCGGTCGGTAATTGAGCCAAGACACCAATGGTCTCCGGAAGCCAGCTCTCCGCGCGTCGTTCCTGGGGCAGGGTGGCTAGACCGTCGGCGATGATCCGGGCGGCGGCGGCTTTCAGTACCGGTGGCATCGATTTCTCCGGTGCCTGGCGCAGGTACGAGTAGAGAAACAATTTGTGCTCCTGCTTGCTCAGGTCGAGCAGGTGGACCACCGCCTTGATCAGCCATTCCGGAGGTCGACGACGCAGGCCGCCGATTACTCGCTCACCGACGTAGGACTCGATTTCGGTCTTGAGCAGAAAGGCAAAGAGCGGGTAACAATCGGTGGACAATCCGGGAAAGATGTCCGGGGCAATGGTGTTGTTCTGAAAGGCATCGAGATCCCGCAGGTGCTCCAGACCGGCGGCCATATCGGCCGGGGAGAAACGTGCGGCAAAACGGCAGAGGGCGACGAAGGACTGTTCGTCCGTACTGCTGCCGCAGACGAGTATTTCGTTTACCGTGTAGGGCCAGAGTTGTTTCGCTTCCTGGCCGTTGCAGCGCCGAGTGGTCAGCAGCAGTAGATACAGGGTCGTGGCATGCGGGGAGCGCCGCAACGGTTCCGCTACCAGTCGCAAAGCGGTGGCGATGCGTGGGCTGCCCTCTCTGAGCAGTTCGTGGAGTCCGCCGGAAAGGATGTTCCAGGTCTTTTCCTGAACCGGGCCGGCCAGGATCTCACGGATGATTTGCTGCATCCGAGCTTGGTTGGCCAGGCTCTGTTCATACCGGGTCAATTGCAGAATGATCGACAACGTTTCCGGGCTGGTCGATCCCTCCGGGATATTTTGCAGAATCTTCGGATGCAATCGATGCTTACTCGTAAACTGCTGGATCTGTTCGCTGGAGAAATAAGGGACTTTCGGGAAAACGCGCTGCACTTGACCGCTGTCCGCTGTGACGGGTTCCTCGTCGCCGGAAAACGGTTTCCTGATGATCGATATCAGCAGATTGATTGTTTCCCGGGAGTCTTTGTCCGCTGCCTCGCGTTCGAGTTTTTTTAAGATCGAGGCCAGCGCATTGATGTTGGAATGAATGGTCTGCCGGTCTTTGTCATCGCCGAACCCCTGTTGGTTGGCTCTGACGGTTCTGGCCAGCAGGCGGGCAACGTCGTCCCAGGAAGCGTAGGGTAATTCGGACAAAGCCACGCTGCTGTTGGTCAGTCGCTGCGGTAGCGTGTCGAGCAACGTCTTGCAATGCTGGATTTCTTCCCCGGATAAACCGTATTTGGACAAAGACTCGACAAAACCTTCCAGGCTTTCCGCCGATTCACCGGATTGATCGTCGGAGATCGAGGCATCTTTACGGGCGAGAAATTCCTTGAGGGTGAGGTTGATCGAGAGCGGCAGGTCGGTCACTTCGATCTGCTGGAACGTCCTGGCCTTGAGGACCTGGGAACGGAAGCGGAGCATTTTTCTGATAAACAGGTGTATCTCTTCGCTGGTTATCTCTCGGCTTATACCGATCGCGATAATGCCCAGCCCTGCCATAAGGGACTTGAACTCCGGGACAAAGGGCAAATCTTTGGCCAGGGCCAGATCGGCGACCATCAGGCTCTCGTCATACTCGGAGATGGTG
>JAZBPM010000044.1:0-13633 GCA_036351615.1 Desulfofustis sp. | reverse complement strand
TGCAGTGCGGTAACCCGCTGCCCCTTCGGAACGATCTTGCGCATCATCCCCTTGAGGACGTTTTTCGGCCCGACTTCGATAAAGGTGTCGACACCGTCGTCGATCATGGCCATGATACTCTCGCACCAGCGCACCCGGGAAATGATCTGCCGAGCCATGATCTCTTTGATAGCCGCCGGGTCATCGACCGGTTGGCCGGTAACATTGAAAAACACCGGCAGCTGCGGACGATTGAAGGTGACGGTTTCAAGATATGCGGCAAAATCGGGCACCGCTCCGGCCACCAACGGCGAGTGATTGGCGACGCTGACGTTGAGCGTGATGGTCTTGGCGCCCTGGTCGGCCATCGTTGCGCAGACCTCGTCCAGGCCATCCTCGCTGCCGGCGACGACGATCTGTTGCGGGGTGTTGTAGTTGGCCACCGTGACACACCCGCCGCCCTGATACGCAGCCACCGCCGCTTCGACCACGTCGATGGAGAGGCCGAGGACGGCGCGCATGCCGCCGGGATGTTCCAGCCCTTCACGCTCCATGAAAAAACCGCGGCGCTCGACGAGTCGGACCGCATCTTCAACAGAAATCACCCCGGCCGCACAGAGGGCCGAAAATTCACCGAGGCTGTGACCGGCGCAGCAGGAAATCGGCAGCCCAGGGGGCAAACGCAACTGCAGGGCCTGCAAGCACATCAGGTTGGTGACGGTGATGGCCGGCTGCAGGACCGCGGCCCGGGTCAACTCCTCCAGCGGCCCGTCAAGACAGAGGCGGCGCAGCGGAAAGTCGCAGACCGCCTCGGCGGCGGTCATGATCGCCGCGCACTCGGGCAGGCTGTCGATGAACTCCCGGCCCATGCCGACGAATTGCGAGCCCTGGCCGGGAAAGAGTACTCCAAGCTTCATGTTCTTCTCCTTTTCTCGTTGCGGATGTCGAGGATATTGGCCAGAACCATCACCCCGACCCCGACACAGATCGCGGAATCCGCGACGTTAAAGGCCGGCCAGTGATAACTGCCGAGATAAAAATCAAGAAAATCGGTGACGGCGCCGTTGCGCAACCGATCGATCAGGTTACCGAGTGCCCCGGCAGCGATCAGGCTAAACGAGATGCGATAGATCCGTTTCAGGTCGCCGCCGATTTTCCAGGCGGCGACCGTCAAACCGATTACCGCCAGGCTGTTGACACCGACAAAAAAGTAGTGCCGCAACGGCGAATCTATCGAGGCGAACAGCGAAAAGGCCGCTCCCTTGTTGGTCACGTGGACCAGGTTGAACAGGCCGGGAATCACCTCACGCACATCATAGAGAGGCAGATTGGCGACAATTATGAACTTGCTCAGCTGGTCACCGGCTAGGATGACAATAAAGATCAGAAAATAGAGCCGCACCGCTATGACTGCTCATGCAGGTTCATCGAGCCGATCACGTTCAAGCACCGCTCGCAAATGGTCGGATGATCGGCGGAGGTCCCGACGCTGGTCGATCTGATCCAGCAGCGCTCGCATTTTTCACCCGGCGCCGGACCGACGGCCACCCGCAGGCCCTCGACCTCTTCGCCGGCCGCTGCTTCATGCCCGGCCAGATCCTGAAGATCGACGAGCCGTAGCCCGGAAACGATGGTGATCTCTTTCAGCGTCTGCCATTGGTCGGCAAGAAATGCGGCAAGTTCTCCTTCACCGGCCACGAGTACTTCGGCCTCGAGCGAATGGCCGATAATCTTGCCGGCCCGCGCCTTTTCCAGCGCCCGGGTAATATCCGTGCGAATCCGGGCCAGCCGCTTCCAGCGCTGCTCGGTCGCCTCGTCCAGGTGATTGCGCCGGTTGGCCGCCGGAAAATCGGTAAAGAAGATACCGCCGGCCAGATCGTCCTGCCGATCGCGGCCATGCAGCGCATCCCAGGCCTCGGCAGCAGTGAAGCAGAGAATCGGCGCCATCAGCTGCAGCAGCCCCTCGGTGATCTCCCTGAGCACGGTCTGGGCGCCGCGCCGCAATGGCGAGTCGGTACCGGAGACGTAGAGGCGATCCTTGATGATATCGAGGTAAAAGGCGCTCATGGTCATGCCGCAGAAATAGTTGAGCCCGTGATAGACACCGTGGAACTCGTAGCGTTCGTAGGCGGCGACGATCTTCTCCTTGACTTCCTCGAATCGGGCCAGGGCCCAACGGTCCAGCTCATCGAGCTGCTCCAGCGGTACCGCGTGGCGATCCGGTTGAAAGTCGGCGAGATTGCCGAGCATATACCGTATGGTGTTGCGGATCTTGCGATACGACTCGGTTACCTGGCGAAGGATGCCGTCGGACACCTTGACGTCGTCACGATAGTCTTCGCTGGCGACCCACAAGCGCAAGATCTCGGCACCATACTGCTCGATCACCTCCTGCGGGGCCACGACGTTGCCCACCGATTTGGACATTTTCTTGCCCTGTCCATCGACCACGTAGCCGTGGGTCAGTACCCCTTTATACGGAGCCCGGCCCCTGGTGCCGACCGACGTCAGCAGAGCGCTGTGAAACCACCCCCGATGCTGATCACTACCCTCCAGATAGAGATCGGCCGGCGAGGTCAATTCCTCACGCCGCTCGCAGACCGCGGCATGACTGACCCCGGAATCGAACCAGACATCGAGGATATCGGTCTCCTGACGAAATTCCACGGACCCGCAGGACGGACACGTTTTATCGGCCGGCAGAAAATCGTCCACACCGTGGCTGAACCAAGCATCGGCACCTTCCTGCAGAAATAACTCGTCGATCGTGCCGGCTATCGTCTCGTCGTTGATCACCGCGCCGCAATCCCGGCAACTGATCACCGTGATCGGCACGCCCCAGGCGCGCTGTCGCGACAAACACCAATCGGGCCGGTTTTCGATCATCGAATAGATGCGCTGCATCCCCCACCCCGGCGTCCAAACCACCTGACGGATCTGTTCCAGGGATTTACGACGCAGGTCGTCATGTTCCATGGAAATAAACCACTGCGGCGTCGCCCGGTAGATGACCGGCTGCTTGCAGCGCCAGCAATGCGGGTAGCTGTGGGTAATCGCTGCCTGGTGGAGTAAATGCCCGGATTCGGCAAGATCTTCGTTGATCCGGTCATTCACCTCGGGAACGCGAAGTCCTTCATAAACGCCGGCCTCGGCGGTGTAATAGCCGTCATCGTCAAGCGGCGATAGGATATCGAGACCGTAGCGGAGACCGGTCTGATAGTCGTCGGCGCCGTGTCCGGGAGCGGTGTGCACACAACCGGTACCGGCCTCCAGCGTCACGTAATCGCCCAGCACCAGCAGCGAGTCGCGATTCATGAAGGGGTGGCGGCAGGTCCGTTTCTCCAGTGGGCCGGCAGCAAAGGTGCTCTCGATCGTCCAGTCGCTCACGCCCCACTCGTCCATGACCCGAGCCACCAATTCCTTGGCCATAATCAGCAGTTCGTCGCCGACCCGGACGGCGGCGTATTCAAAGTCGGGATGCAGGGCCACGGCCAGGTTGGCCGGCAAAGTCCACGGCGTCGTGGTCCAAATGACGATAAAAGTCGGTGTCCCGGCGAGCTTATCATCGAGATCGCCGAGGCCGGCATCGATGGCAAACTTCACGTAAATGGACGGTGATGTGTGCTGGTGATATTCAACTTCGGCCTCGGCCAGCGCAGTGACACAGGTCGAGCACCAGTAGACCGGTTTCTTGCTCCTGACCACCGCCCCGGAGAGCAGAAATTTGTTGAATTCACGGGCGATGGTGGCCTCGTAATCGTAACTCATGGTCAGATACGGCCGCTCCCAGTCGCCGAGTACTCCAAGGCGCTTGAACTCTTTTTTCTGGGTCTTGATCCACTTTTCCGCGTAACTCCGGCAGGCGCGGCGTTTGGACAGGGTCGGAATGGTCTTTTTCTTGTCACCCAATTCCTTGTCGACGTTATGTTCGATCGGCAGACCATGACAATCCCAGCCGGGAATATATGGCGCATTGAAACCGGCCATTCGTTTGGAGCGCAGGATGATGTCCTTGAGGATCTTGTAGAACGCGGTGCCGAGATGGATATTGCCGTTGGCATAAGGGGGGCCGTCATGCAGGACGAAGAGGGGCCGCCCAACGCTTCGCTCCTGGAGCCGCTGATAAAGGTTATCCGCATCCCAGCGCTTCAACATCAGCGGTTCGTTCTGGGTCAGGTTGGCCTTCATCTTGAATGAAGTTTCGGGCAAATTCAGCGTCGCCCTGTAGTCCATGATTCTCTCCTTTTTCCTCGCTCGCGGAAGACCCGCCAGGCAGGTCGACAACCACCGGAATAGTGGCCGAATTTATTCGAAACCAAGTACAATAACACCAACAGGGCAAGTTGCAAGCAGAAAGTCTTGTCCCCCGGCCTCTCCCCGCCGACCGGGCGGCAGCCGCTGCGCTTTCCGGGCATTGCGTCGCTTTAAAATTGACACAGGCCGTTAATCCTATTAAATAGTAAAAGATTATTAAAGAAATTCGATCCGATAGACGTTTGCTCCTTCTCCCCGTGCGTGATCCATGAACGATAGCTCCGGCGCCATGATCGAAATGATCAAGGTGAGCAAAATATATCAACCCGATATCAGGGCGCTTTCCGACGTATCCGTGTCGATCGCCCAGGGGGAGATGTTCTTTCTTATCGGCATGAGCGGCGCCGGCAAGACCACCTTTCTCAAGCTGCTGTGCAACATGGAAACTCCGACCAACGGGCTGATCGAGATCGCCGGTCGAGATATCCAGAAATTGCGCGGCAAGACACTGGCCAGAATGCGCCAGAAGATCGGCGTCGCCTACCAGGACTTCAAGCTCCTGACCGATCGTACCGTAGCCGAGAATATCGCCATCTCGATGGAGGTCTCTTACAAAAAGCCGCAACATATCAAAAAGCGGGTCAGAGATCTGCTCGACCGGCTGGCCCTGGCCGATAAGCACGATGCCATCACCGGCGAGCTGTCTCGCGGCGAACAACAACGCGTTGCCCTGGCCCGAGCGGTAGCCAACTCGCCGACTCTGATCCTCGTCGATGAGCCGACCGGCAACCTGGACGCGACAACGACCAGGCGGGTCATGGACCTGCTGACCAAGTGCAACCACTCCGGGGCCACGGTGATAATCGCCACCCACGACGATTCAATTTACCGCGACACCCAGCATCGAATCATGGAGTTGCGTAGCGGCAAACTGCACTTGATCCGAGAGGGACTACCGCAATGAGTTTCTGGCTCGCCGTGCTCCGCCAGGTCGCCCGGAACCTCAGGCAAACCTGGCCTTCCCAGTTCATGACGCTGCTCACCGTCAGCCTGTCGGTATTGATCTTCGCCTTTTTCTATCTGGTCTATATGAATATGCTCGGGGTCGGCGACAAGCTCGGTGACGACCTGCGGCTCATCGTCTACCTGGAAGAAGAGCCGGGTCCGGAAATGCAGGAGCAGCTCCGGCGCAAGATTCTTGCCTTTGACGAGGTCGAACAAATCCGTTTTATTTCCAAGGCCGAAGCGTATCAGCGCTTTGCCGACCAACTCGGCGACGATCGCGATGTGCTTGACGACATGCCGCGTGACTTCCTGCCGGCCTCCATCGAAGTGGTACCGCTGAAGAACCTGCGCAGCCTCAGCCAGGTCAAACTGTTCTCCGATTATCTCACCCGTTTGCCCGGAACCATGAAGGTTCAATACGGCCAGGACTGGATCGAGCGGTTCTACTATTTCACGCGGCTCCTGTCCATCGTCGTGCTGCTCAGCGGCGGCCTGCTGATCATGACCACGGTCTTCATGGTTTCCTACACGATCCGCCTGACTATCCTCGGCCGGCAGGCGGAACTCGAACTGCTCAGGCTGGTCGGCGCCACCAACAACTATATTCGAACCCCGTTTCTAATCGAAGGGGTTCTGCAGGGTATCCTCGGCTCAACAGTCGGAATCATCTCGCTCTACACGCTCTTTCATTGGATCAAGCTCAGGTTTTCCGGTCCGGGCATCCTCACCATTTTCGAGTTCTCATTTTTCCAGGGCCCGACCGTCGCAACCATCATTTTCATATCCGTTTTGTTGTGCACCGTCGGCAGTTATCTTTCTATGCAGAAATTCCTGCGAATCTGAGCCGGAACCATGGTCATGGGACGTCTTGCGGGCACCGTACATAGGCTGTTTGCCGTTGCAGGTCTTGTCCTGCTTGTCGCCGTGCTCCTGCCGGCGGTCGGCGCCGGCGCCGCCGAATCCCCGGAAGTACGTCAGCAACAGAAAGAAGAGGTAGCCAAAGGAATCAAGACCTACCGGATCAACATCAGGCGCCTCCAGGAAGGAATCAAAAAACAACAGGAACAGATCACGCGGACCCGTCAGCAGGAACGCGACCTGCTCGCCGAGTTGCAGAATATCGACCTGCGCCTCGGCGAACAACTGGAAAAGCTCGATGTTCTGGAAGCAAGAATGAAGGCCCAGCGCGAGCTGCTGGTGGTCAAGGAACGGGAACTGCAGCGAACTCGCAGCGAAAAACAGGCAGTGCAGGACCACCTGATGAAACGGATCCAGGCCTACTACAAGATGGGCAGCATCGGCTTCATCAACGTTACCTTCTCCGCCCAGACCCTTCCCGAGTTGATGCGCTTCCACGATTCCTTCCAGACCCTGATCAAGTACGACCGCGATGTGATTGCCACCTTCCGCCATACCATCACCGAGTTGGAGGCTGCCATCGAGACCCTGGAACTCGAAGAGGGGCTGCTCCAGGAATTTATCGCCCAAAACGCCAGGGAACGAGAAAAACTTGACGATATCAGGCAGGAGAAGGAAGCCCTGCTGGTTCGCATCAGGACCCAGCAAAAACTCCACGAGCAGGCCATCGAGGAAATGCAGCAGGCCAGCGCGTCCCTTTCCTCCTCGCTGCAAGTTCTCGAGAAAAAAGAAGACCTACTCGACCAGAGCTTTCTCCGCAACAAGGGCAAGCTGCCGCCGCCGGTCGACGGCACGATCATCACCCGCTTCAAAGAGCACAGCACCAACCGACTCGGCATCACCTCGCTGAGCAACGGCATCGCCATTGAGGCGCCAACGGGCACCATGGTTCGTGCCATCCACGAAGGAGAAGTAATATTTGCCGGCTATCTCCGCGGTTATGGCAACACGGTTATTGTGAATCACGGTTATCAGTATTATTCTATCACCTCACGGGTCGAACGGATCCTGGTCGAAAAAGGGCAGCGGGTCGACGAACGAACGGAAATCGCCATCATGGGCGAGACCGCAACCTTGATAAATGAAGGACTCTATTTCGAAATCAGGCACGGTTCGAAAAACCTCGATCCGTCAGACTGGCTCGACCCATCCCGGATATCGAAAAAACCTTAGGCCGCCGCGCTGTTCCCCGGCGCCGATAACCCACAGAAAATAATGTTTCAACGTCGCTTGTTCACCTGTTGCCGTCTCCTCCTCCTGACCCTGCTGATCACCATCCCGGCACCGGCCATCGCCGAGGCTGAAATCAGTGAAAAGCAGCAGCAGGATACCTATCAACACCTGGAAACCTTCGCCGCCATCCTGAGCATCCTGCAGGAACACTACGTCGAAGAGATAGACACCAAGGAGGTTATCGAAGGGGCCATCGACGGCTTGCTGCTCTCCCTTGACCCCCACTCCTCCTATCTGAAGCCGGAACATTATCGGGAGTTCCAGGAAGAGACGAGCGGCGCCTTTACCGGTATCGGCATCGAGATCACGCTTAAAGACGGTGTCATCACCGTCATCGCCCCGATCGAGGACACACCGGCCGCCAGGGCGGGCATCAAGGCCAACGACAAGATCATCAAAATCAACGGCGATTTTACCAAGGGCAAGTCACCTTTCGATGCGGTCAAGCTGCTGCGCGGCCCGAAAGGCAGCGAAGTGACGATCTCCATTTTCCGTGAGGGCTGGCAGGAACTGAAGGATTTTACGCTGAGCAGGGATACGATTCCACTGCAGTCGGTCCGCTCCTTTGCCATCAAGCCGGGCCTCGGCTACCTGCGTATCACCAATTTCCAGCGCAATACCACCAAGGAGGTTCGCGAACACCTCACCGAACTGAGAAAAGACGAACCCCTGCGCGGCCTGATTCTCGATCTGCGCAACAACCCCGGCGGGCTGCTCGATCAGGCCGTCAACGTCGCCGACCTCTTTCTCGCCGAAGGGCTGATCGTCTATACCCGGGGCCGGAATAAGGAACTCGATCTCACCTATGAAGCGCATCGCGACGAACGTACCGAATCGTTCTACCCGCTGGTGGTCCTCGTCAACGAAGGATCGGCCAGTGCGTCTGAAATCGTCGCCGGCGCCGTTCAGGACCATAAGCGCGGGGTCATCGTCGGCAGCAAGACCTTTGGCAAGGGATCAGTGCAGACCATCGTTCCGCTGGCCGACGGCGCCGGCCTGCGAATGACCACCGCCCGTTACTACACGCCCAGCGGCCGCTCCATTCAAGCCACCGGCATCCTGCCCGACATCGCCATCGAATTGGCAAACGGCAGCACGAATGAGACCGGGGAATCTTCAGGATCGGCAGTGCGCGAAGAGGATCTGGAAAACCATTTTTTCAACCAGAGTGACAAGCCGGCCGACGAAACTCCCGAATTTTCCGACGAGATGCGGAGCCGGGTGGAAAACGACAACCAGTTGCGCGAGGCGTACAACATTTTGAAGAGCCTGATTCTCTACGCCTCCTTCAACCGGCAGCAAACGAGGGAATAAGACAACCCATGTACAACGCCATTGCCCTTATCGCCGAACAGCGGATCAGCCAGGCCATCGAAGAGGGAACCCTGCGGACGGAAGGCTGGCACGGACGGCCGCTGCCCATGGATACCGAGCCGTTCATCCCCGCCGATCTGAAAATGGCTTACAAGATCCTGAAAAACAGCGGCTACCTGCCACCGGAAGTGGAGATGCGCAAGGAAGCGCATCGCCTCGAGGATCTGATCGCCAAGACCGAAGACGCCCATCAACGGCTGGTACAGATGAAGAAACTCAACGTACTGCTTATGAAGATCGACCGCTGCCGGGACCGGCCGACCAGGATCGATCATAACGACGAGTATTACCGCAAGATTGTCGAGAAATTCTAGTCCGCCGTCTTCAACCCGCCGTCAAAATCCGAGTTCCTTCAGAAACCTCTCATCGCGGGTCCAGTGTTTCTTGATTTTGATCCACAGTTTGAGCATCACGTGTCGGCCGATAAGTTCTTCGATGTCTTTCCGGGCGGCAATGCCGATCTGTTTGAGCTTGGCTCCCCCTTTGCCGATGACGATCGGTTTCTGCGAAGGACGTTCCAGGTAGATAGTGGCATGGATAGTGACGCTGTTCCGTTCGTCATCCTCTTTGAAGGACTCGATCATCACCGCCGAAGAATAGGGAATTTCCTGGCCGGTCAGCAGAAATACCTTTTCCCGGATGATCTCCGCGGCAAGGAACCGCTCACTGGCATCTGTCAGGCTGTCTTCCGGGAAATAACGGACGCCGCGGGGCAGCACCGTCAACAATTGATCGATCACCTCGACCACCCCCTCCCCGCGCAGCGCTGAAACCGGCATAATCGCCCGGAACGCATGGAGCGCGGCATAGGAATCGATCAGCGGCAGTACCTGACGGCGATCGATCAGATCGATCTTGTTGAGCAGCAGCAGGGCCGGACAGTCAATCTCGTTGAAATAATCGAGATACTGATGGCCTTTCTCGGGCCTGTCCGCCTTCGGTAGCGGCCGGGATGCATCTACCATGAACAGCACCGCATCCATCCCCTTCAGGCTGTCCATCGCAATCTTTACCATCTCCTGGTTGAGGAGCCCGGAACTCCGATGCAACCCCGGCGTATCGAGGAAAACGATCTGATAGTCCGGCCCGTTGAGAACCCCGACAATGCGGTTCCTGGTGGTCTGCGGCTTCGGCGTGACGATGGAAATCTTCTGACCGAGCATGGTGTTGAGCAGGGTCGATTTTCCGGCGTTGGGGGGGCCGACCAGGGCAACCATCCCGGAACTCACCGTTTCAGTGGAGAAAGCATCCATATTTTATACCGTGTAGGTGGAATTTATCGGTTTGCTGAGATTATACCGTGGAGAAATGGCAAAAATACACTATATTTCTCTGTTCGAATCTAAAAATCGGCCCTGTTTCAGCCCAGACAATGCGATTATCCCGGCAACAGGCCCTCCGAACGGCCGCACCGCCGTCCGGCAACAGACAATCAAGGCGTACATGTCTTTCACACATATCAGTTCCGGCAAACTCATCGAATATCTCGACAACGGCAGGTTTATCTGTGGCTATGTCACCGAAAGCCAACCCAAACGCGTCCGCCTGCTCAACCAGAACGGCCGCGAACTGAACCTGCCGGTGTCGCGTATCGTTCACTGTTCACAGACTTCACCGCCGGCCGGCTCCGACCGGGAATCGTTGATCAGACTGCTGCAGGATACGACCGAAAAACGGCACCTGTTAATGCAGGACATTGATCTGGAAATGCTCTGGGAACTGGCCTGCACAGAGGCCACGGACACTTTCGACCCGCGTTTCCTGACCGAGCTTATGTTCGGCCGCGTCGCCGACGACGACAGAATCTCCGCCTTTCTCCGTTCGGTATTCAAGGACAAGCTGTTCTTCAAATACCGGGAAGGCAAGATTCAGGTCCACAGTCCGGAAAAAGTGCAACAGCTGCGCAATCAGCTGGAAAAAGAGGCCTGGAAAAAAACCGTCATCCTCGACGGTGCCGAGCTGCTGCGCCGCATCGATCAGCTGGAGCAGGCGGCCGCACCGTTCACCGAGCAGCAGGACGAAATCCTCACCCTGCTGCAGAACTATTACCTGCACGGCTCGGATGCCGACCAGGCCGATTTGGCCCGGGCCATTCTCAAGGAGGCCGGCTTCAACAAACCGCACGATCCGTTCCACCTGCTGGTCAAGGCCGGCATCTGGACGCGCAATATCAACCTGCCCCTGCTCCGCGCCAATCTGTCCACCTCCTTCAGCACCGAGGTTCGGCAGCGGGCGGAGGCCATCCTCCAGTACGGCAGCGATTCATTGTTCAACGATCCGGCCCGCGTCGATCTGACCGAACTGGCCACCTTCACCATCGACGGCGCTACCACCCTGGATTTCGACGATGCTCTCAGCATCCAAGAACAAAACGGCAATTACCTGGTCGGCGTCCATATCTCCGATGTCGCCCATTATGTCCGGCCCGGCGATCCGCTCTTCCAGGAGGCCCTCAACCGAGGCACCTCCCTTTACTTTCCGGAAGGGCAGGTACCGATGCTGCCGCGGCACCTGTCGCAGGGGGTCTGCAGCCTGATCCAGGACGAGACGCGGGCAGCCTTTTCGCACCTGATCCTGCTCTCGCCGGATGCGGAAGTACTCAAGGTGCAGATCGTACCCTCCATTATCCGGGTCGCCCGGCGGCTGACGTACGAGAATGCCGACCAGATGATCGAGTCCGATCCGGAATTACGCATCTTCAACATGCTGCGCCAGAAATTGCGGCAGCGTCGTTTTGCCGCAGGAGCACTGCTGCTTCCCTTTCCCGACGTCAACATCTATATCGACAACCAGGGCAAGGTGCACGTATCGCTGGGAAAGACCGACACTCCGGCGCGCACCATCATCTCAGAGATGATGATCCTGGCCAACACCGAGGCCGCCCGCTTCGTCTCCGATCGCATGGCGCCCGGTCTGTTCCGTTCGCAAGGCCGGATCACCAAACGATTCGTGCAAGGCGACGACGACGACCTGTTCCTCAACACGCTGCAACGCAAGCACCTGCCGCGCAGCGAGCTGACCACCGAAGCCAGACCGCACAGCGGCCTGGGCGTCGGTTTCTATACTACGGTCACGTCGCCGATCAGACGTCTGCTCGATCTGGTCATGCAGCACCAGATCAACCACCTGATTCGCCGGCGCAGCGTCTGTTTTACCGAAGAGATGTGCAAAGACTTCACTTCGGTGATCTCCCGAACCCTGGCTGCCGCCAACAGCGTCAAACAACAGCGTCATCGCTACTGGCTCCTGAGATATCTGGAAGACCATATCGATACGTACATGGAAGCGCTGGTCATCGAAACGGGGCCGAAGCGGGTCAACCTGCTGCTCACCGATATCCTGATGGACATCGATCTGCCCCCCACCCGAACACCGCTGCCCGAACCGGGCAACCGCGTCATGGTCAGGCCGGCCAAGGTCGACCCGCTCGATAACAGTTTCCGCTTCGACTGGTAATCAGCACCCCTCAATCGCCGCCCGGGCCCGCTCCACCCTGAGCTTTACCTCCTGGCCCGGTTGAAAATCGTCGGTACCGCGCTCGCACTCGAGCACCAGTTCCTTGTCTTCGGCCTTGACCACGACGCAGCGGGCGCTCGCCGCCGAAACCGCCGTCGCACCGCCGGCCACCATCATCACCAGTGCCGTAATTGCAATAATTCGTTTCATCTCGTTCTCCATTCGATCTGCGGGCCTGACGTGATGTCCGCCCTGCGGCCGGACGTGATGTCCGCCCTTTTCCGAAACCATAGCCGCTGGATCGATCCGGGAACAGGCGACATCGGCCAACATCGACCAAAAAGAAGGCGACATCGGGTGGTTTACCGCGGTTTACCGCACCGGCACGGATGGCAAACCGTGCGACATCTGCTATGATGGAGAAAAAACATCAACCGGTCAGCGACAACCAGTGAACGAGACAAGCTATCCAGGCGGCCCGGAAATGGTCAAGATCGACGGGGGTAGAGTCCGCGCCCTCCGCGAGAGCAAGGGCCTCACCCAACTCTACATCGCCACCGCGGTCGACGTAACCACCGATACCGTCTCCCGCTGGGAGAACAAACGCTATCCGACGATCAAGAAGGAAAACGCTCTAAAACTGGCGGCCGCCCTCGAGGTGGACCTTGCAGAACTCCTCGACCGGGATGAAGCCCCCGAGCCGGACTCGCCGGAGACGCCCCCCGAGCCGCCCGAAGCGGCGCCCGAACCGGCAGCCACCTCGTTGGCCGACGACGAGCCCGAGCAGGTGACGACTCCGGCGGCAACCGGAGCTGCGCCCAGGCTCACCAGGACAATCAAAACAACACTGATCATCACCGCACTGCTCTTGTCCGGCACGGCCCTGGCGATCTTCTTCATGGGACAAGGCCAGGACCGGCCACTTGAAATTAGCGTTCGCCGCATCGCGCCGCCCCATTTCGTTGCCGGGCAGCCGTTTCCGGTCTTCCTGAAGGTCGATGCGCCGGCAGACGAGCCCCGCTCCATCATCCTGAAGGAGTCCATTCCTCCAGGCCTGCACGTCGTCACCGCCCTGCCCCCTATTTCCGGACAGGACAAGAAAGACAACTCGATCAAATGGCTGACCAAGGTGCGCGGCACGACGACCTTTGCCTATACGCTGCGCAGCGAACTCTCCTACCAGGGAACCCTGCACCTGGACGGCTTTGTCAAAGGCCCGGACAACGCAACCGCAGAGATCACCGTCGATGGTGACCGACAGAGCATTTCCGGGGTTCATCACTGGGCGGACAGCAACCGGGATAACCGCATCAGCGACGAGGAAATCCTGGCGGTCTACGACCTGGCCGGCAGCGACCAACCGATCGGCATCGATATGGAACTAATAGAAGATATCTGGCTGGGCGACGGCTAT